>JANXXR010000599.1 GCA_025350525.1 Deltaproteobacteria bacterium | reverse complement strand
GGTGGGCGGGTCGATGACCTCCTCGTCGATGGTCATCCACGAGCCGTCGCGCGGGCAGCGGTGGGCGCGCAGCGAGGTCCAGATCACCGCCACCAGGATCAGCCCAATGACGAGCGCGATCCAGCCGGCGCCGCTCGAGGCGGCGACGAGCGAGGCCACCGACAGGCCGCTCAGCCCCACCGCGGCCAATTGCGTCTTGCGGCCCGGAAACTGCCGGCGCGCCCCGCTGGTGGCGAGGGTCACCACCAGCGCCAGCATGGCGAGGAGCGTGACCACCAGCCCGCCGAAGTTGTCGGAAGCCGCCGCGGTCCTGCCCACGCCCTTGCCGCCGCGCAGGGTGTCCTTGCCGGGCGCCGCATCGCCGCCGGCCGCGGCGTCGGCCTCCAGCACCGCGGCGATGGCGCCCTGCAGCTGCAGCGCGGCGGTGGCGTAGTCGTCGCGCTTGAGCGCCGGGCCCGCGTACTGGGCCACCAACGCGCCGACCTTTCCGTCGGGCAGCACGCCCTCGAGCCCGTAGCCGACCTCGACCTTGATGTGCCGATGCCCCGCGCCCCTGCCGGCGGCGAAGAAGATGAGCACGCCGTCGGCCTTCTTCTTGCCGTGGCCGAGGCCCCATTTGCGGAAGAGGTCGGCCGCGAACTCTTCCTTGGAGTCGTCGCCCAGCGTCTCCTCGGTGACGGCGCAGATGGCGATCTGCGCGACGCCTGCGTGGTCGAGCTTCGACGAGACCGACTTCAGCTGCCCCTCGGCGGCGCCGAGCACGCCCGCCGGGTCCACCACGTAGTCGGTGTAGTCGGGCAGGTGGCCTGGGGGAACACCGACGAGGAGGAAGAGCGCGAGCAGCATGGTGCCGGCAACTGTAACCGATCAGGAAGTCAGCTGCGCGAGGGTCCGGGCCAGCCGCGCCGCCGCCGACTCGCTGGGCAGCTCGATGACCGGCACCTGCGCGCCCTTGGCCTCCGAGCGCAGGGCCTCCATGCGCTTGCCGCTCTTGCGCGAGGGGTCCACCAGCACGAAGTCGGTGCGCTGCTTGCCGAGCTTGGCCCCGGCGAGGCCGACGGCGCGCACGTCGCAGGCGGCCTTGAGGGTGCGGCCCACCTCCCGCAGCCAGCGCGGGTCGTCGGAGACGAGCAACACCCGCGGCCGCGTCGAGGGCGGCTGCAGCGGCAGCTCGACGAAGAAGCGCGTGCCGTTGCCGACACTGCTCTCCGCCCAGAGGTCGCCGCCGTGGCGCTCGGCGATCTCGCGCGCGATGCGCAGCCCGCGGCCCGGCCCGAGGCCCGCCACCAGCTTGGGCAATTCGCTCGCGGGGATGCCCTCGCCGCTGTCCTTGATGAGCAGGCGGATGTGCTTCGGGCTCGCCCGCCAGGCGCTCACCTCCACTTGCGCGCCGCGCGGCGAGACCCGCACCGCGTTGGCGATGAGGTTGTCGAGCATGCGCATGAGCAGCTCGGAGTCGGCGCGCAATTCGAGCGACCGCGCAGGAGGGCTCACCACCAGCGTCACGCCGCGCGGCCGCGCCTGCGCCTGCGCCTGCTCGGCGGCGGATTCCACCAGCTTGCCCAGGTCGAAGGCGCTGACGTCGAGCGCGATCTTCTGCCGGCGCCGGGCCGACTCGAGGATGCGCTCGGCCAGCTGCAGCGCACGCAAGCCCTGCCGGGCCGCCGCGGCGGCGCAGTCGCGCTGGACCTCGGTCAGCGAGGTGTCGCGGGCGAGCAGCTCGGCGTTGCCGATCACCGCCTGCAGCGGGCTGCGCACGTCGTGGGCGGCGTCGGCGAGGCCGGCCTCCAGCGCCAGCACGCGCTCATTGAGTCGCTCGACCCGCGCCTGCAGGTCGAGCCTTTCCAGAGAGGCGCGGACGCGGCGGAAGAGGATCTCGGGCTCGCCCGGCACCACCACTTCGTCAGCGCCGGCGGCGAAGTAGCGCGCACCGGGCGCTCCAACCACCAGCAGGTGGCCGGCGCGGCCGCGGTAAGGTGCGAGGTCCTTCGGGTTGACGACGATGAGCACTTCGGCGCGCGACTCGCCGTCGTCGACCGCGGCCGGGACGCCCCCGCGGGACAAGCGCCCGCAGAGGCGTTTCGCCTCCGCTGGCAGTGCAGCCACTCGCACTCGGGCGCTTTGGCCCAACCCCATTTTTTCCCCTGGGTAGACGCGCTGACTACACCTCCTGCAATTTTACCGCGCCTCCGCGCCCGAAGCCATCCCGCCGGCCGCTTCAGCGGCGCTCAGCTGCCACCAGGAACTCCCGGTTGCCCGCCGGCCCCAGCACCGGCGACTCCACCGAGCCCAAGAGGGCGAAGCCAAGCCTGCCCAACTCTTCCCCAATCTCGCGCACGACGCGGGCGTGCACCAGCGGGTCGCGGACCACTCCTCCTTTGCCCACCTCGGCCCGTCCGGCCTCGAATTGTGGCTTCACCAGCACGCAGGCCCAGGCGCCGGACGGCTGCAGCGCTGCCGCGAGCGCGGGCAGGACCAGCCGCAGCGAAATGAACGACAGGTCGGCCACCGCCGCGGCGCAGGGCTCGGGCAGGGTCAGCGCGCGGGCATTGACCCGCTCGTGGACGACGACGCGCCCGTCGGCCCGCAGCTTGGGATGGAGCTGGCCGTACCCGACGTCCACCGCGTGCACCCGGACCGCGCCGCGCTGGAGCAGGACGTCGGTGAAGCCGCCCGTCGAAGCGCCCAGGTCCACGCAGACGCGCCCCTCGGGCGAGAGCTTGAAGTGGTCGAGGGCGCGCTCGAGCTTGAGCCCGCCGCGCGAGACGTACTTGAGCTGCTCCTTCACCCGCAGCGGGGCGTCCTCGTCGAGCAGCTGGCCGGACTTCTCCACGCGATGGTCCCCGGCCACCACCGCGCCGGCGAGGATGAGCGCCTGCGCCTTGGCCCGCGACTCGGCAAGCCCGCGCTGGTGCAGGAGGACGTCGGCCCGCACCTTGCGGCTCATCGTCTCGATTCGACGGGCGGCACGGGCGCGGGCGGAGCGGCCGGGCCGATCAGCGAGGCGATCTTTGCCAGCAGCCGCTCCATGTCGATGGGCTTGGAGAAGTAGTCGGCAGCCCCGGCGGCGAGGCCGGTGCGGATGTCCTGCGCCGTCTTCTTGGCGCTGATGAAGATGACCGGGATGTCGCGGAACTCGTCGTTCTTCTTCACCGCGCGGCACAGTTCGAAGCCGTCGATCCAGCTCATCATCACGTCGAGCAGGATCAGGTCGGGCCGATCGACGTGCAGCGTGGAGATGAGGCGCAGGCCGTTGGCGGCCAGCGCGATGTCGTAGCCCTCCAGCTCGAGGGCCATCTTGAGCATCTCGCGGGTCTCGCGATCGTCGTCGACGATGATGATCTTCTTGCGGCCGGCCATCTCTTCTCCGACGTGCGGCTCCTGCGGACGATCTATCGCTTCTCTTCGGCGAACGGAGCGGTGCGGTCTCCCTCGAGCAGGATCTCGACCTTGCGCTCCGCCTCTTCCAGCTTCGCGGCCCCCGCGCGCGCGAGCCGGATCCCTTCCTCGAACGCGGCGATCGACTCCTCCAGCGAGAGCCCGCCGCCTTCCAGGCGCTCCACCACCTTGGAGAGGCGCTGGACGATCTCCTCGTAGCGCGTCTCCTGATCGACGGGCTGGGCGGTGGGGTCGGCCACGTCGCTCCTCTAGCACCCGACGGATGCGGGCACAACGGAAGATGGTACGCCGGGGTCGATGGGTGTCTTCAAGGTTTGCGTTTGGCCACGGTTGCGGAGGTGGCCACGGTTGCCTCGAGCTCGCCGTCGTGCAGGCGGACGCGCAGCCGCTCGCCGGGCTGCACCTGCGCGGCGCTGAGCAGGGCGTGCCCGCGCTCGTCGAAGGCCACCGCGTAGCCGCGGGCGAGAACTTGTAGCGGGCTGAGCGCGTGCAGCTTGCCGGCGAGGCCCTGGAAGCGGTGCTGCCGCGTGGCCAGCGCGCGCTGGGCCAGCGCGGAGAGCTTCTCCTCCAGGCGCGAGACCTCGCGGTGCAGGCGATGCAGCCGCTCGCGCGGGTGCTGCGCCTGCAGCCTCTGCTGCAGTCCGCGCAGCTTCGCCGCCCGGCCTTCCAGCTCCTGCCGCGCGCGGTCCTCGAGGCGCTGCTGCAGCCGATCGAGGCGCAGCTTCTTGTCGCTCACCAGCCGGCGCGGGTCGGCGACGCGGGCGCGCAGCTTGTCGAGCAGGGCGCCCTTTCTGTCGAGCTGCGCCCGCAGCGCGCGCGAGAGCCGCGCCCGGCGCTGCGCCACGTCGGCGAGGAGCTCGTCCTTGACCCGCACGATCAGCTCGGCGGCGGCGGTGGGCGTGGCCGCGCGCAGGTCGGCGCAGTAGTCGGCGATGGTGAAGTCCACCTCGTGCCCGACCGCGCTCACCGTCGGCACCGGACAGGCGCAAAGGGCGCGCGCCACCACCTCTTCGTTGAAAGCCCACAGGTCCTCGAGGCTGCCGCCGCCGCGGGCGATCACCACCACGTCGACGCGCGGCTGCTGCGCGGCCCGCACGATGCCGCGGGCGATCTCCTGCGCCGCGCCTTCGCCCTGCACCCGCGCGGGGACGATGAGCACCGGCAGGTTGGGAAAGCGCCGGTGCAGCACGCGCAAGAAGTCGTGCACGGCGGCGCCGCTGGGGCTGGTCACCACCGCGATGCGCCGCGGAAGGAAGGGCAGCCTGCGCTTGCGCTCCGCCGCGAAGAGGCCTTCGCGCTGCAGCTTCTCCTTCAGCTGCTCGAAGGCGATCTGCAGCGCCCCCGCGCCCAGCGGCTCGACGCCGTCGCAGACCAGCTGGTAGCCGCCCTTGGGCTCGTAGAGCGCCAGCCGCCCGCGCGCCACCAGCGAGAGCCCGTTCCGGAGCTGGAACTTGAGCCGCCGCGCCTCGGTGCGGAAGAGGACGGCGTCGAGGCAGGCGCCCTCGTCCTTGAGCGTGAAATAGAGGTGGCCGCTGCCGGGAGTCTTTAAGTTTGAGACTTCGCCTTGCACCCGGACGGCAGGGAAGCGGCCTTCGAGGACGCCCTTGATCTCGCGGGTCAGCTCGCTGACCGAATAGACGCGCGGGCCCTGCTCCGGCACGCGCTTGCCGAAGAGGTCGAACTGGCCGGCGCTGGTGGCGGGCTTTGGCGGAAGTCGTTCAGGCATCTGGGCGGATTAGAAGCGCACCACGGAGGCACGGAGGGCACGGAGGTCTTTTGGGGGGGGTGCACAACCCTCTTCCAGAGATGGCGCGCCGGCTCGGGTCCAACCCAAGCCTTTCTCCGTGTTCTCCGTGCCTCCGTGGTGCGCTTTTGGTTTTGCTTTTCATTCGTCCTTGGAGATTTTGCCGTCGAGCTTGTCGAGCCACCGCTTCGCCTTCTGCGCCGTCTCGTCCGACGAAGGCAGCGTCGCGATCACCAGCTTGAACGACTTGCGCGCCTCCTCGACGTCCTCGTCCTTGGCGACGTACCCGCGCAGGTAGATCTCCTTGCAGCGGTCGCCGATCTGCCGCAGCTGCGACTGCGCCGCGTCGTTGGACGGATCGTTCTGCACCGCCGACCGCAAGTGCTCCGCCGCCTGGGGCAGGCTCTCGTCGCTGCCCGCCTGCGAGGCGCCCAGCTGCGTGTGCAGCGCCGAGAGCGCCTTGCGCACCTCGTGGCCCAGCCGCCCGTCCTTACCCTGCGCGAGGTTGCGGTCGGCGGCGGCAGCCTGCTCAAGGGCGCGCAGCGCCTCCGCCGGCCGCTGGGCCTGCTCCTTGGCAAGCCCATCCTTGTAGGCCGCGTCGAAGATCTTGAGCTCGGCCAGAAGCCGCTCGCCGCGCGGACTCTGCGCACCTTGCGCCCGCTCCAGCGCCGCGCCGATGTCGCCGGCCAGATACGCCTCGAGGATTGCCTGCACCTCGGGCGCCGCGGGAGGCGCGGCGGACGCGCCTTGGTTCCGCTCCCGGCGCCGCTCGGGGGCAGGCGTCGGGCGGCGCTGCCCGGCGAAGGCTTCCTTCACCGCCAGCGCATCGGCCCGCGACGGCTCCAAAAGGAGTACCGGGTCGAGCAGCTCCTGCGCTCCCGCCGCATCGCCCGCCTCCGCCCGCGACTTCGCCTCGCCCACCGCCGCGTCCAGCGCGCCGCGCAGCTGCTGCGAAAGCTCGTGCGCGCTCTCCGCCAGCACCGAATCTTCGGGCACCGCGGCCAGCGCCGCGCGAGCACCGGCGTAGTCCTTGCGGCCCAGCGCCGCCCGCGCCGCCGCCATCTGCTGCGCGCGGGGCGCCTCTGCCGCCGCCGACTCGAGGTAGCGCGCAATCTCCGGGTCCTGCGGATCGAGCTGGGCCGCGATCTTGAGCTTGTCGCGCGCCTCCACCCACTTGCCAGACTTGAGCAGCAGCACGCCTTCCTGGAAACGCTTCTGCGCGAACTCGCGGCTCTCGTCTCCCTGCGCCGCCGCCTCGGCCTCGCGGCGCAGCTCGCGCTGACGCCGCACCAGGCCCGCGGCAAAGACGATGGCCAGCGCCACCGCCACCGTCCCATAGAGCGGGGCGCGGCGCTTGAGCGCGATCCTGGCCGCGGCAGGCGACGGGTTGCCCGTGATCTCGGGCTCGCCTTCCGCGAGCCGCGGCGAGAGCAGCGAGGCGTTGTTCACCAGCACGCCCGCGGGCTCGACGAACTTGAGCCGGGTGTCGCCCATCTCGATCTCGTCGCCGTGCCGCAGCGGATAGCGGGTCACCGGCTTGCCGTTGACCCGGGTGCCGTTGCCGGAGCCCTGATCGAGCACCACCCAGCGGCCCTCCTGCTTCTCCACGCGCGAATGCTGCCGCGACACCGAGATGTCGGGGATGACGAGCACGTTGCCTTCGCCGCGCCCGATGGTGGTCAGCTCGTCGGCGAGGGCGTGCTCGGCGCCCTTGCGCGGGCCCGCCGTCACCAGCAGCCTGGGCGCATCGGCGGCGCGGGCGCGGCCCTTGTTCTTGTCGTAGATCAGCGTCGCGTCGCCGGCGGCAGGCGCCTTGGGCGGCGGCGGCGCCTGTCCGGATTCGCGCCGCGCCTTCTGCAGCACCTCGGGCGGCGGCCCTCCCGGATCGGTGCCCTCCGTGCCGTCGCCGAGGCCGTTGCCCTCCGGCGCGGGACCCTTCGGCGCGGGGTTGCGCGGCGGTGGCTTGGCGGCAGGCATGCGGTCCTCGAGCCTAGCACCGGTTGAGGCCGTCGCGGTCAGCGCCGCGACGAGGCCACCACAGGCGCTGCCTACTCGGCGGCCTCGGCCGTCTGCGCCGAGACCAGGTTCCCTTGCGCCTTCTTGCGGCAGCCGGTGGGATCCTCGCCTGGAAAGTGGAGCAGCACCTCGCGGTACGATTGCTGCGCCTTCTCGTCCTGCCCGTACCGCTCGAAGCGGGCGGCGGAGAAGAGCAGCTTGCTGCACTCCTTTTCCAGATCGCGCTCGGCGTCCTTGATCAGCTGCGCCACCTCGCCGTAGAGCGCGGGCCGCTGCGAAAGGCCTTCCATCTGCCGGCGCGCCTCGGTGAAAGCCTTCCAGGCGTCGTAGAGGTTGCGGGGCGCGATGCGGCGCTCCTCCAGCTTGCGGCGCCCGCGCTCGTAGGCCTGGCGAGCAGCGGCAAAATCGCCGGCGGTAATGGCCAGCATCTCCACCCGCACCTTGCCCACCGACCAGGCCTTGTCCTTCTGGCTGTCGGTGAAGGCGACGAAGTTGCGCCCGTCGGCGTTGAGCGTGTCCTGCGGCAGCGCGATGGCCTGCGCCTCGCCCCGCGCTCCCGAGACCTGCGCCCAGGCGAGGTGCTTGCCGTTGATCCGCAGCTCCAGCTCGCTGGGCGAGGCCACGTGCGCGGGCTGGAAATGGAAGAGCACCCGCGTCTGCGGCGGCGTGTTGAAGCCGAAGACCACCTTGCTGCCGCACTCGATCTCCACCTCGCCGTGGCCAAAAGAAAGGCCCTGCGTGTCGTCGTCCACCGCCACGGTCTCGGGGCAGTTGCGGCTCTGCCGCCCTTCCCGGCCGCTCACCCCGGCGCGGGCGATGCCGATGGCGATGAGCGCAACGCCCGCGACGGCGGCCACCTTGGCGTAGAGCGGAAGCTGCGCCCAGACCTGCGCCGCGCCGGCCGAGGCCTTCCGCGCAGCCGCGCCCGCGTGCGGATCGATGGAGCGCGCCTGGGCCGCGGGCATGGCCGAGATGCGCGTCTCGGACTCGCGCCTGGGCGCGGCGGTGATGCGGGTCTCCGCCGGATCGGCGGCGGCGGCGAACTCGAAGGTCACCGGCCCGACGCCGATGCGGTCGCCTGCGCGCAGCTGGCTGGGCTTCTGGATGGTCGCGCCGTTCAGCTCGGTGCCGTTGGCGGAGCCGTTGTCGAGCAGTATCCAGCCCGAGGCCAGCCGCTCGATGCGCGCGTGGGTGCGCGAGACGCCGGCGTCGCTCAGCACCACGTCGTTCTCGGCGCCGCGGCCGATGGTGACGCGCTCGCGGTCGAACTGGAACTTCTGTCCGCGCCCGCTGCCCTCGGCAATGGTGAGGAGGAAGGGCATCTTCAGAAGTTTCCGCCGAAGAAGACCTGATAGGCGATGGGCCCGAAGAGCATGATGAAGATGGTGGGGAAGATGCAGCCGATGAGCGGCAGCAGCAGCTTGACCGGCGCCTCGTTGGCGAGCTTCTCCGCCCGCTGGGTGCGCTCGATGCGCATCTGCGTGGAGAGTATACGTAGTATCTTACCCAGCGGAGTGCCCATCTTGTCGGCCTGGATGAGGGCGTGCACGAAGCTTGCGAGCGTGGACAGTTCGACGCGGGCGGAAAGGTTGCGCAGCGCCTCCTCGCGGGTCTTGCCCAGCTTCAATTCCTTGAGAGTGGTGTTGAGCTCGTCGGCGAGCGGCCCCTTGCGGCCCTTCTCCACCACCTTGCCGAGCGCGGCGGCGAAGTCGAGGCCCGCCTCCACCGAGAGCGTGAGCAAGTCGAGGTTGTAGGGCAGCGCGCGGGTGATCTGGTGGTGGCGGAACTTGACCTGGTCGCGCAGCCAGATCAGCGGATAGACCGCGCCCAGAGCCAGCGAGATCAACCACACCAGCGGCGAGAGGTCGGCCCAGAGCGAGAGCGCGACCCCGCAGAGCAGGAAGAAGAAGGCGCCCAGCTCCATGAAGGCGACGATCTCCTCGGGCTGCAGCTCGAAGGGGTGGCCGGCGCGGCGCAGGGACGCACGCAGCTTGTCG
>JANXXR010000586.1 GCA_025350525.1 Deltaproteobacteria bacterium | reverse complement strand
CAGCCTGGCCTGCGCCGCGCGCAGCGCCCGGCTCTCCACCTCGACCTGCCGCTCCAGCTCCGCCAGGCGGCCGAGCAGCGACGATTCGCGCCCCTGCAGCCGGGTGGCGTGCGCGCGCTCCTCGATGAGCCGCTGCTGCACCTCGGGCAACGTCTGGGCCAGGGCGGCGGCGGCGAGGAGCGCGATCATGTCCGCAGGAACCGCGCCACTGCGAGCCAGCTTCCGAACAGCCCCACCACCGCGCCGGCCCCGAGCAGCGCCGCGCCGTGCGCGGGCGTCAGGTTGGGCGCGCGGATGCCGGCCGCGAAGGCAAACGCCTGCGTCGCTCCGGGCAGCAGCCACTTCTGCACCGCCACCACCCCGCCCAGCGCCAGCGCCGCGCCGATCAATCCCTGCAGCGCGCCCTCGAGCAAGAAGGGCGCGCGCACGTAGCCGTCGGTCGCGCCCACCAGCTTCATGATCTCGATCTCGTCGCGCCGCGCGTAGACCGCCAGCCGGATGGTGTTGGCCACCACCAGGAGCGCCGCCCCCAGCACGGTGAAGAGCGCGCCGGCCCCAAAGACGCGCAGCCCGCGCGCCAGCGCCTCCAGCTTGTCCAGCCACTCGCGGCCGTAGTCCACCTCGGCGACGCCGGGCAGCTGGCCGAGCTGCGCCGCCAGCATGCGCACGCCGGCCGGCGGCAGCGCGCTTTTGGGCGTCACCTCCAGCGAGGGCGGCAACGGATTCTGCGAGAGCCCGTCGAGCGCGCCCGAGAGATCGCCCAGCTCGGTGCGCAACCGCTTCAACGCCAGGGCCCGATCGACGTAGACCACCTCGAGGTCCGGCGACTGCGCCACGACCTTCTGCAAGAGCCCGCGCGCCTGCTCGTCGGTGGTCTCCTTGTCGAGGTAGAGCGTGACGCTGGCCTGCGCGCCCCAGCTGGTGAGCAGCGCCCGGGCCGCGAACAGCCCCAGCACGAACGAGGCGCCGATGAAGAGCGCCAGCGAGATGGTGAGCACCGAGACCAGGCTGGGTAGCGGCGCCCGCCACAGGTTCATCGCCGCGCGGCGCGAGAGGCGCCATGCCACGTGGGCGATCATGCGTCGAACACGACCTTCCCGCTGGCCAGCGCGATGGTCCGCTTGTGATAGCGGGTGAGCAGGGTGCGATCGTGGGTGGCGACGATCACGGTGGTCCCGCGCGCGTTGGCGTCGAAGAGCAGCTGCAAGATGCTGTCGGTCAGGCCCGGGTCGAGGTTGCCGGTGGGCTCGTCGGCGAGAAGAATGGTCGGCTCGTTGACCAGCGCCCGCGCGATGGCCACGCGCTGCTGCTCTCCGCCCGAGAGCCGCTGCGGCAGCGAGGCCGCCTTGTGCTTCAGGCCCACCTGGTCCAGCCGCTTGAGCGAGCGCTCGCGGATCTCGGCGTCGCTCGCTCCCAGCACTTCCAGCGCGTAGCCGACGTTCTCGACCACGGTGCGGTTGTCGAGCAGCTTGAAGTCCTGGAAGACGACGCCGATGTTGCGCCGCAGGAAGGGAATACCGCCCTGCGAGAGCCGCACGATGTTGCGGCCGCCGACCAGGATCTGGCCGCTGGTCGGCGTCTCGGCGCAGAAGAGCAGCTTGAGCAGCGTGCTCTTGCCTGCGCCCGACGGCCCGGTCAGCCAGACGAACTCGCCCTTCTCGATGCGCAGCGTGACGTCGTCAAGGACGGGGGCGTCGCCCGGGTAGGCCTTCTTGACGTGGAACAGCTGGATCACGGACAGCTCGCGCCGGCGTCGCAGATCTTGATGGCGCAGACGGTGCCGCCGGAGACACAGTTCAGCGTGCCGGGCAGCGAGGTCGAAGTACAGTAAAAGCCGTTCTGGCAGCCGCCGTCGAAGGCGTTGGCGGTGCCGCCCGAGACGGCGCCCGTGCAGGCAGTGGTGGCGGTGTTGAAGGTGATGGTGATGGTGCAGTTGCCGGTGTTCACCGTCCCCGTCGCGATGGCTGCGACGCTGCCGTAGCAGCCGTCGACAGCCGGGACTCCGTTGAGAGTCAGCGCGCCGCAGCCGGCGTCCGGGCCCGCATCGCCGCCGTCGGGGCCCCCGTCGCCGCCGTCGGGGCCGCCGTCGCCGCCGTCGCCGCCACCCCCGCCGATGGGGGGACCGCTGTCTCCAAGGAGGGTGGTGCCGGGGCTGTAGCCGGCACAGGCCGTGAGTACGGCGAGCACGAGTGCGGCGGCGACTTTCTGCATGGGGCCTACTTGGGCGGCTCGAGGTCCGCCGAGAGGAAAGCGAGGATCACCTCGTCGAGGCTCTTCTCGCTGATCAGCTCCTCGGCGAACAGGGTGGGCAGATCTTCGTGGGGCGCTTCCACCGGCGTCTCGCTGAACAGCGCCGGCGGTCCGGTCCTGGGCGCCCCGCGCGGCGGAGGAGGCGTGGGCGGCGC
This sequence comes from Deltaproteobacteria bacterium, assembly GCA_025350525.1. Classification (GTDB taxonomy): domain Bacteria; phylum Myxococcota; class Myxococcia; order Myxococcales; family 40CM-4-68-19; genus 40CM-4-68-19. Next base: position 2,541 of record JANXXR010000586.1, on the reverse strand, counting down.
CACCGGGACCATCCGCGGCGGGGCCGACGGCCGGGAGGTCTGCGCCGGAGCGCGGGTGACGTTGGGCAGCGGCTGTCCCGGCGTGCGCGGCAGGGCCGGCGAGGCGGAGGGCGGCGACGGCCGCCACACCGGCGCCGCGGGCTTCTGCGCAGGCGACGCCGGCTTGAGCGCCGGAGCCGCCGGACGCGCGGCGGGCGGCAGCGTCGGCTTCAGCTGCGGGGGAGGCGGCCGCTGCAAAGGCGCGGTCGCTGGCCTCGCTGCCGCGGGCTTTCCTGCCGGCTGGGGAGCGGCGGTGTTGGTGTACGACGCCTGGTTCGAACCGTCGGCCAGCACGCCGGGGTCGTAGTGGTTGGCCGAGAGCCGCTCCGCCACCTGGTTGAACTCGCCCGCCACCAGCCGCTTGAGCATCTTCTTGTGCTGGTTCTCCATCAACGAGCGGACAATGGCGGCCAGGTTCGGGTCGGCCACCTTGTCGGCGTAGCTGGTCTTGGTGCTGGCGACGATGTTGCCGCCCACGAAGAGGTGGGTGATGTAGTGCGCGTGCGGCAACCCGGAGTCCTCGGTCTGCACGTGGTAGACGCGCGGCCCGTATTTGACGTTGTGGTTGAAGCCCACCACCGGCGCGCCGGGCTTGGGTGCGGTCGTCGTCACGGGTGCGATTCGCCTCCGGGCACGCCTCTGCGCCCGCTGGGAGAGTTAGCAGAACAGGGCCGCCTTCGCCACCAGTCTGAACGTCCGCTGTCGAGTGAAAAGTCCCGCGCCATCGTCTCAAAAGGCCAGGTCCACCAGCTCGACCGATTCGACCGGACGCCCGAGGAATCGCTCCGCCACGGTGCGGAAGCGCTCGGGGACGTCGGTGCAGAGGGTCCGGTGGCGAACCGCGCCGCCCGGGGGGCGCAACAGGCCGCGCGCCTGCAGCAGCGTGGACAGCGCCGCAGCGGTGGCCTCGGCGCTGTCGACGATGGCGACTTCGCGGCCCAGCGCCTCGGCGATGGTGCGCGCCAGCAGCGGATAGTGGGTGCAGCCGAGCACCGCCGTGTCCACGCCGCTGCGCCGCAGATCGGCCAGGTAGCGCTCGGCCACCAGCCGCGGCACCTCGCCCTCCGTCCAGCCTTCTTCGGCCAGCGGTACGAAGAGCGGGCAGGCGCGCGCAACCACCCTTGCGAGAGGAGCCAGCCGCCCCAGCGCGGCCTGGTATGCGCCGGAGGCGATGGTCGAAGGCGTGCCCAGCACCGCGATGGTTCCGCCGCGCGTCCGGGCAGCCGCTGTCTGCGCACCCGGCTCGATGACGCCGATGACCGGGATGGTGGGCAGCGCCTCTTGCAGCGCCGGCAGGCTGTGCGCCGAGACGGTGTTGCAGGCGACCACCAGCGCCTTGATGTCGTGCGAGACGAGGTGCCGCGCCGAGAGCAGCGCGTAGCGCGTCACCACCTCGCCCGAGCGCGTGCCGTAGGGAACGCGCGCGGTGTCGCCCAGGTAGACGGTGTGCTCGTGCGGCAGCCGCTCGATCAGGGTCCGCAGCACGGTGAGGCCGCCCACGCCGCTGTCGAAGACGCCGATGGGCGCGCCCGGATTCATCCAGCGGCAGATATCACGGCGTCGCTTCGGCCGTGACGTCCACCGCGGTGGTGAAGGGCGCGCTGAAGAGCGTGGTCACCGGATGGTGCGTGTAGAAGACCAGCGCGTTCGCCTTGGTGGCGCGGATGGCGAAGGAGTGGTTGCCGTCGGGGACGTCCACGATCTGCAGCTCGGTGACGGGCCCGCCCACGCCGGCGCAGGCGGTGTCGGCGACCATCGTCCCGCCGGAGCCGTCGGCCGCGGGATCGTAGACGACATAGATGTGGTCTGCGCCCACGGCGGCGCAGGTCTTGGCGCCCGGTTGGAAGTTCCAGCGGACTTCGGCGGAGGCTTTCGGCGGCGCGGACGCGGTCAGCGCCAGGTCTACCGGCACCAGCGTGTCCTGCCCCACCGCGACGGTGATGTTGAGGTTGTCGGCGGCGTAGTCGGAGGAGGTGCTCTTGGCCGCGAGCGCGAAGGTGTGCGAGCCCGGCGAGAGCGGCCCGATGGTGGAGCCCTGCACGGTGCCGTCCTTGCACGGCAGGTCGGGGTGGCCCTGGGCGTCGGTGATCACCTGGTTGTCGAGGCTAACGCTGACGGTGGCGACGCCGGCCGCGTCGCAGGTCTTGCCGGCGAAGGTCCAGCGCAGCGAGGCCGTGCCGGTGGTGGGCGCGGCGTCGAAGGGGATGACGTTGGGTCCATTGGGCCGCACCGCCAGCGTGCGCGTGCTCTGGTAGACGATGTTGCCGCCCGAGTCGAAGCCGGTGACGGTGGCGCTGTAGGGACCAGCGAGGAAGTCGCCCAGGCTCGCGCCCTGCCCCGCCTCGGCGCAGGTGAACTGGTTGGGCGTCAGCGTCTCGTTGGCGATGTCGATCTGGATCTTGGCGACGCCCGCGGAGAGGCAGTCCTTGCCGCCGAAGGTCCAGTCCACTTCGAGCGGGACCCAGCTGCGCGTGGGTCCGCAGGCGGCGGCGGCGAGGGCGG
>JANXXR010000579.1 GCA_025350525.1 Deltaproteobacteria bacterium | reverse complement strand
GCGCCCTCGCGCGCATGTCGCAATTGCTCCTTTCCCGCCAGTATCCGCGACGATACCTGCATTACCAATGCGCCTCGGTTGCGACGTTTATTGCCTAAAAGGCTGGGTTTCGAGTCGCACAAGTAACTGCGGGCTCCCGCTCGCGGTGCTGGGCCGCCTCGAAAAGGGTCTGACGCCCGAGGTCTACGACCGCGTCTTGCAGCTCATCGAGGGCGAAGTACTGCCTTCCGTGCCCCATGAATTCCACGTCGGGCAGGTGATCGACCGCGGCGGCTACCTGCCGGGATACGTCCAGCATCTACACAAATGCGGCGTGCTCCTGGAGCCCCTGCCGGACTAATCTGGCTGTCGAGGGGGAATCATGCTGCCAGTCCTGCTCGTCATCCTCGCCGCAAGCACGCAACCGCAGTCTCCTGCACCTTCGGAGAAGGCGGCCACGGCACCCGAACGGGTGATGCTCGGGCTGTTGGCCGTCGACATGAGCTTGCTGGCTGACCACGGCTTTTACAGCGGCGAGGACTTGTTGCGGGACCTCAGGCTTGGCCAGCGACTCAGAGAGCGCAAACCTATGAGCCACCTAGAGGTAGCTGGTGCCTTTCGCGCCCAAGGTTACCTGCAGGGCATGTTCGATGCTCTGATCGATGGCGTCAATGCTCAGTTTGCACAGGGGCAGCCGGTAGGTCCGGTACATCCACCGTTGTGTGTTTCCGAGACGTTCAAGCACATAGAGCAGATGGTCGATGCGATCGTCGAGGAGCTTCAACGGCTGCCCAAGGAAACTCGGAAGGGCAGCGCGCACATGGTCGTTGCGCAGAGGCTGCTGACGCCCCACAACGCTTTCATCGTGCCGTGCCCGCCCTGAGCTCGACCCCGCGGTGTCGCCTCGGCCATCTGTGCTACACAGCGGCGATGGACGACTACGCGTGGACCGGGAAGCAAGGGTACTATTGGATCCAGTTTGACAAGCAGGATGACGGATGCATCCGCGCGCAGGCGAACGGGCCGCTGAAAGAACCCGGTGTCGCAGAGTCCATCGGTCCAATTGCGAGGAAGACCGCCAACACGAAGGGCGAAGCGGAGCGCCTCCTCTTCGAGGAGCTCGAGCTGATCAAGGCGTAGCGCGAAATCGTCACCACTTCAGTCCATCGTACGTCTGGCGCGCCATCACCTGAAGCTCGGAGCTCTCCTTCGAGCCGTCTTCGAAGGTGAACTCGACTCGGATCTTTCCTTCCTGCTTGAAGGATCATGGAGCTGCGATTCGTGAGGTCCGAGTCGGCCTTCGACTATTTCGCAGCGACCGAGTCGTATCTGAAGCGCCACGGCAAGCCCGTCGCCTTCTACAGCGACAAGCACGGCATCTTTCGCGTCGCCCGTGAGGGTGCGATGGGCCGCTTCCACGGCGTGACGCAATTTGGGAGAGCGCTGGCAGCTCTCAATATCGACATCATTTGCGCGAATACGCCGCAGGCAAAGGGCCGAGTCGAGCGAATGAACAAGACGCTGCAGGACCGGCTGGTCAAGGAGCTGCGCCTTCAAGGGATCTCCGACATGGAGGCCGGAAACGCATTCGTGCCGGAGTTCATCGAGGACTACAACCGGCGCTTCGGACGTGCAGCGAAGAACGCGCACGACGCTCACCGGCCTCTGCGTACCGAGGAGAACCTGGCCAGTATCTTCACCTGGCAGGAAGAGCGGAAGCTGACGCGGAATCTGACGGTGCACTTCAAACGCGTGACCTACCTTGTTGAGCCAGGCCCCGACACCCTGCCCCTCGCGGGGAAGCGAGTGCAGGTCTACGAAAGTGAGGACGGCGCCGTGGAGCTCCGCTGCGAAGGACGGGCGCTGCCCTATGCTCCCTTCGACAAGAGCCCGCACATCGACCAGGGCGCGATCGTCGAGAACAAGCGGCTGGGCGCGGTGCTCGGTTACATCCAGCAGGGACAGGCGGAGCGCGATCGCGAACGCCTCGCCTCGAAGAAGCTCACCCTGCGGCAGAAGGAGCGCATCGTCCTCGCTCAGCAAACTGCCCGGCTACCCAAGGCAGTCTGCACGTGAAGCGAGACGAACCGGACATTTCTACTTGGGCGGAAAGCGGACATCTCTACTTTGGTTTGGTTAGGTATCCGGCTCGCTCAGGTAGGCCCTACGGGTAG
>JANXXR010000427.1 GCA_025350525.1 Deltaproteobacteria bacterium | reverse complement strand
GCGCGCCGTCGAGCGCGTTCACCGAGAAGATGCGCAGGTCGCGGGTGTCGAGGTCGAGCGGGCCTGCACCCTTGGCGTGGAAGTGCAGCGTCACTTCGCCCAGGATCACCCGCGCCTCGAAGTCGAGGCGCAGGTCGAGCGCGATGCTCTTCGTCTGCGGCTGGCTGGTCTCGGCGAAGCTGTGCGGGTCGGGGCGCGCCATGCGCCCCTGCTATCACGAGCGCCGGCGCGCGTCCGCCAGCCAGTGGATGAGGCGGATGACCTCGCCGCAATCGGCCACCTGCCAGCGCGCCGCGGTGCCCGAGCGCGGCGGCGGGCCGACGTGCACGGTGATGCCGTTGCGCCGGTTGACGATGGCAAAGATCTCCTCGTCGGTCTCGCCGGCGCCGACGTAGACCGGCAGCGCGCCGCGCTGTCCCGCGAGCAGGCCCAGCACCGCCTTCCACGCGCCCGCGCCTTCGGGCAGCGCCTCCAGCGAGGCGGGGCCGCGCCGCAGCTGCAGGCCTTCGCCTGCCACCAGCTTGCCGAACTGCTCGGCGGCCTCGACCTGCGCCCCGGCCTCGGCGTTGCGCAGGTGCAGCACCACGCCCCAGGTCCGGTCCTCGATGGTGATGCCGGGAGCCTGCAGCGCCTCGATGCGGGTGCAAGCGCGGCGCAGCTTGCCCATGGCTTGCTCGGCCAGCTCCAGATCCGGCTCGGTGACCATGCGCAGGCCGCCCGAGGTGACGTCGGCGCCGTGCACTCCCACGTAGGACAGCCGGTGCAGGCGCAGCCGGCGCTGCAGCGTCACGACCTTGCGGCCGGAGATGACCGCGCCCCGCGTCTCCGGCGCCGCGCAGAGGCGGATCAGCGCCGCCCGCGAAGCCGGGTTGGTTCGAAGATGTCCGTTGGACGCGCGCTGCGAGAGCGCGCCGTCGAATGAAAAGAACCCGTAGAGCGACGCGGCCTCGGCCACGCGCTCCCGAAGATTGTCCGCTTCCGACCATAGCGGCCGTACCGCCCCCAACAGCCCCGGCTCCGTCTTCCGCACCACGCCCCCCTCGCCCCTTTGTGAGCCCCGACGCGAAGGTGTGCATGGAGGTGGGAGGTGGGGAGGCCAAAGACCGAACACCTCGCTAATAAGCCAGCGGGTAGCCAGGCGCTTCGAGGAGGGCGGGCACGATCTGCTCCCGGGCCTCGGCGCTGTTCACTGCCGTGTACTTGTGCAGGCGCCCCAGCAGCTCCAGCTGAGCCTCGACCTCGCCCGCGGGGACGATGGCGCAGAGCGCGGTGCGGGCGCGATCAAAGGCGCGCTCGCGGCTCTCCATGCAGAAGAAGCGGCAGAGCCCGTCGCGCAGGGAGGCCAGATCCCCGGTCTCGAGCGTGCGGCCCAGGATCGAATCCATCGCGTAGATCTCGATGGCGCAGTCGGCGAGCGCAGCCAGCACTTCCTGGCGCTCCTCCAGCGCAGGCCCCAGCGTCGCGGCCCACTTGGCGGCGAAGAGGAACTGGCGCTTGGCCATCTCCGCCCCCCGACGCTCTTCGGCCAGCCTGCCCAGCGGCGCCGGAAAATGCCGCGGGTCCGACAGCTCTTCGTCGAGCCGCATGACGGCTTCCATCAGCGGCATCTCGCCCTTCATCGCCCGCTTGAAGATCATTCCCGGAATCAGCAGGCGGTTGATCTCGTTGGTGCCCTCGAAGATGCGGTTGACCCGGTTGTCGCGGTAGGCGCGCTCGATGGGGTAGTCGCTGACGAAGCCGTTGCCGCCGTGGACTTGCAGCATCTCGTCGATGACCTGGAACATCCACTCGGAGCCGGCCACCTTCATGATGCTGGCCTCGATGGCGTACTCCTCGATGGCGGCCATCACCTCGGCGGCGGAGGTGCGGGAGCCGATGGCCTCGTCGATGGCGCCGGTGGCCCGGTAGGTCATCGACTCGACGGCGTAGATCTGCGCGGCGGCGCGGGCGAACTTCTCGCGGATGAGGCCGAACTCCGCGATCGACTTGCCGAACTGCTTGCGCTGCAGCGCGTACTCGACGCCGTTCTTCAGGCTGACCTTCATGCCGCCGACCGCGAAGGCGCCGAGCTTGAGCCGCCCGACGTTGAGGATGTTGAAGGCGATCTTGTGGCCCTTGCCGATCTCGCCCAGGACGTTGCCCGCCGGGACCTGGCAGTCCTCGAAGATGAGCGGCGTGGTCGAGCTGCCGCGGATGCCGAGCTTGTGCTCCTCGCGGCCGACGGAGAACCCGGGCGTCCCGCGCTCGACGATGAGCGCGGTAAACTTGCTGCCGTCGATCTTGAGGAAGACGACGTAGATGTCGGCGAAGCCGCCGTTGGTGATCCACATCTTGCCGCCGTTGACGAGGTAGTGGCTGCCGTCGGCGGAGAGCCTGGCCACCGTGCGGGCCGCGAGCGCGTCGGAGCCGCTGCCCGCCTCCGAGAGCGCATAGGCGGCGACTTTCTTGCCGCTGGCGAGGTCGGGCAGGTACTTCGCCTTCTGCGCCTCCGTCCCGAAGAAGACGAGCGGCAGCGTGCCGATGCCGGTGTGCGCGCCGAAGGTGGTCGCCCACGAGGCGTAGCCGCCCGCCTGCGATTCGGCGAGCAGCATCGAGGTGACCTTGTCCTGCGCGAGGCCGCCGAACTCTTCGGCGATGTCCACGCCCAACAGCCCCAGCTCGCCCGCCTTGCCCAGGAGCTCGCGCAACAGCGCGTTGTCCTTCTGCTCCAGCGCCTCGGCGCGGGGCAGGACTTCGGTCCGGAGGAACTCGTCGCCGCTCTTGTAGAACTGGCGCTGCTGGTCGTTGAGCTTTTCCGGCGTCATGAAGGCGCGCGCGCCCACCGGCTGGAAGAGGAACGAGCCGCCGCGCGACGCGACCTCGGCGGAAGGGACATCCTGGACCTGCTCGGCCATTTGGAGAACTCCTGTAGACCTCGGACGCTACCCGCCGATGACGCCCTGCGCAACCCAAATGGCGAGCGAGCGGCCGGTCGTCAAGTCGCCAGGCGCGAGGCGCACGCGCTCTTGACCAGCGCGAGCATGACGTTGAGGTCGAAGGGCTTCTCCAGCACGCCGAAGACCGCCAGCGAGACGCGCCCCGATCCGCCGGTGCAGAGCACGATGGGGATGCGCGACCAGACCGGATGCGTCTGCAGGACGGCGTGGAACTTCCCGCCGTCCATGATCGGCATGAGCAGGTCGAGCAGGATGACGTCGGGGAGGTACCGCTGCCAGGTCATGGTGGTCAGCGCGGCGAGTCCGCTGCGCTCGCCGGCCGCGTCGTAGCCTTCGTTGATGAGGAGCGCGATGAGGGACTCGCGGACGTCGTCGTCGTCGTCGATGATGAGGACTTTGCAGTTGGCCATTTGAGCGAGGGTTGAGTTTGGTTCCCGCTCAAGTAGGAATCGACTTCCACCGCCGCCAAGCCCTTGCCCTCTGCAAGCGTGCCAAGATCCGCGGAACTACCGATTCGCCAGCCGCTCCAGCTTTCCGCGCAGCCGTCCGTCGATGGCGTCGAGCGCGAGGCGCTCCTCTTCCAGATAGGCCTTCTCCTGCGTGGCTTGCGCGAGCGCTCGCATCGCGGTGGACCGCGCCGCGAGGGAGAAGAGGCAGATGACCACTGCGGCAACGGCGGCGAACGTCAGCTTCATGACAACCCTCCCCGGTCTGCGGTCAGGCTCGCACCGCCGCGCGTTCCGTCAACTTTCGCACCGCCGCCTTGCACGCTTGCCCTGTGTGCGATAGCGAGGGAGCCTCCATGGCACAGAAATCCCAGGAACCGGTCATCGGCGACGGCTCCTTGCACGTCGGCGATCGCGTCGTCTATCCCAACCAGGGCATCTGCCGGATCACCGGCGTCTCCACCAAGCTGATCGCCGGCCAGAGCTGGGAGGTGGTCACGCTCTCCCGCGAGGAGGACGGCGCCACGGTGATGGTGCCCAGCGCCAAGGTGATGGGCATCGGCCTGCGCAAGGTCGCGGACGTCGCCGCCATCGAGAAGGTCTTCGACGAGCTGGCCTCGCCCTCGAACGACCCGCAGCTCGACTGGAAGGTGCGCCACCGCGAGAACGCCGACCGCATGTCGGGCGGCGGGCTGTTCGGCACCGTCGAGGTGCTGCGCGGGCTGCACGCGCTCAGCCGGGTGCGGCCGCTGCCGCCCAAGGAGCGCGAGCTGTACGACAACGCGCGGCACCTTCTGGTCGGCGAGATCGCGGCGGCGATGGACATCCCGCTGCACGTCGCCGAGGACAACCTCGACTACGCGCTCTGGCCGCCGCAGGGGATGAAGCGCAAGGGGCGCGAGCTGGAGCCCGCCACGCTGGGCCCGCCGCCGCCGTCGGTGCGCGCGGTCGGCGACGACGACCTGGGCTTCGACGACGAGGAGGCGGAGGACGAGGCGCCCGCGGCCGCAGCGCCTGCCGCCGCCAAGGACGACGACGAGGACGAGGAAGAGACGCCGGCGGAGAAGCCCGCGCCCAAGGCGGCGGGGAAGAAGGCGGCGGCGGAGAAACACGCGCCCGCTGCGGCTGCGAAGCCCGCGCCGCACGCTGTCGAGAAGCACGCGCCCGCGGCTGCGAAGCCCGCGCCCCACGCCGCCGAGAAGCACGCGTCCGCTGCTGCGAAGCCCGCGCCCCACGCTGCCGAGAAGCACGCGCCCGCTGCTGCGAAGCCCGCTCCGCACGCTGCCGAAAAGCACGCGCCCGCGGCTGCGAAGCCCGCGCCTCACGCTGCGGCGAAGCCTGCCCCGCACGCTGCGGAGAAGCACGCGCCCCCTGCGGCGAAGCCTGCGCCGCACGCTGCTGCGAAGCACGCGCCCGCTGTGGCGAGGCCGGCGCCGCACGCTGCTCCGAAGCACGCCGCGCCCGCTGCCGCAAAGCCCGCGCCGGCAAAGAAAGCCGCGCCGGCTGCCGCGAAGAAAGCGCCGCCGCCGAAGAAAGCGCAGCCCGCGAAGAAGGCGCAGCCCGCGAAGAAGGCCGCGAAGGCCAAGGCCAAGGGGAAGAGATGATCCGCATCGTCACGCTCTCGGATTTCCCGCCCGACGTGATCGACTTCGTCTCGCGCCGAATCCACGCCGCTTACGGCATGGGCTGCGAGTTGGAGGGCGACGGCGCCGTCCCCAAGGGCGCGCTCGACGACGAGCAGTCCGCCTACGACGCGGTCAAGATGGTGGACGAGATGGACGACGACGTCACCCTCTACGCCGACGACAAGATCATCTACCTGACCAAGGAGGCGCTCACCGCGCCGCCCGGGCCGATGGGGCTGGGCCCGGTCGCCGGATACGCGCAGTACGGCGGCGGCAAGGCGGTGGCCACGGCGTACGGGCTCGGCGAGAAGGGCCTGCCGTCGGTGGAGGCCGGGCTCGCCAAGCGCGCCGCGCATTACGTGGGGCACCTCTGGGATCTGCACCACTGCTACGACGTGCGCTGCGCCATGCATCCGGGCTGGGCGCCGGGCTTCGCGGCGTATCCCGAGGTGGCGCTGTGCCTCTTCTGCCGGGAGAAGAGCGAGCGGAAGATCAAGCTGGGGTCGGGGTAGCGGGCTTGCAGCCCGCGGGCCTCAGGCTTCAGGCCTCAGGCTTCAGGTTCGAGACTTCGAGTTCAGTGGTGCGCTGGGTTCCGCTGGCCTTGATGATGTTGATCGGCGCGGGATCGCTTCTCTTCGATCTGACGCTCGCTTCGCGATTGCCTTCGGATGCCGATTGGGCCGAGGCGGCGGGGGCGCTGCGGGCGCGCGGGCAGGCCGGCGATGCGGTGCAGGTCTGGCCGCCGTGGGCCGAGCGGGCGCGGCTCTTCGTCGATGCGCTGCCGCTCGTTCTCGAGGAGGATCTGGCACAGGCCGACTACCTCGGCGTGCAGCGGCTCTGGATTCTCTCGCTGCCGCGCGCGCCGCGCTTCGCCGCTCCCGACGACGCGCTCCGATCGCGCGGAGCCACGCCAGCCGCGGAGGCGCAGCGCTTCGGCGCGCTCTCGCTGCGCGCCTGGGATCTGCACCCGGCGCCGCTCGCGGCCGACCTGACGCGCGCGACCGAGGACCACGAGGTGGACTACCTGCCGCGGCGCTGCCTGCGCCTCGCCATCGGATCGCGATTCGCCGCGCGGGGCGCAGGCCGCACGCTGCACCTGCGCGCCGGCGTCATCGGGGAGCGCGCCTACGACGCCGATCGCCCCGCGGTCGAGGTGCAGGCCTTCGCGGACGGCGCGCCGGCCGGCGTCCTCGAGATCCCGCGCACCGAGCGCGACGGCACCGGCTGGCGCCGCCTCGAGGTCGCGCTGCCCGCGCTGCCAGCGACGAGCGCGCCCGAAGCCTTCGACTCGGTGCGCGACTTCGTCTTCGCTGTCTCCTCGGCCGACGCCTCGCGCCCCTTCTGCCTCGCGGCCTGGACCACGCGATGAAGCGGCTCGCGCGCACCATGGGCTTCTGCACCGCCGCCGCGCTGGCGCTCACGCAGGCAGAGGTGGGCTTCGTGCGCGACGAGGGCTACTACTTCACCGCGGCGCAGAGCTACGAAGAGTGGCTGCGGCTGCTGCTCCACGCGCCGCTGCAGGCCATCGCCCAGACCGAGCGCTACTGGTCCTACAACTTCGAGCACCCGGGCCTCACCAAGCTGCTCTTCGCCGCCTCGCATCTCGTCTTCTCCACCTGGCTCAAGCTGCTCCCCGATGCGTTGGCGTGGCGGCTGCCGGCCTTCGCCTTCGCCGGGCTCTTGTCGTACTGGCTCTGTATTCTGGGGTCGTCGCGATCCCGCGCCGCCGGAGTGCTGGCGCCGCTCCTCTTCTGGTGCGCCGAGCGGACCTTCTTCCACGGTCACCTGGCGGCGTTCGACGTGCCCATCTGCGCGCTGTGGGCGGGGGTTGGCGTCGCGTGGCTGGGAGCCGCGCGCAGGCTTGAGGAAGGCAGGCCTGAGGAAGGCAGGCCTCAGGCTTCAGGCCTCAGGCCTCAGATTTGGTTCGCTTTGATCTACGGAGTTGCGCTGGCCGTCAAACACAATGCCTGGTTCTTGCCCCCGGTCCTCTTGGTGCATGCGCTGCTGCTTCCGCGGGAGCAGCGGACGGCGGCGCTGAAGACGCTGCCGTGGATGTTGCTTTCGCCAGTGGTGCTCTTCGCTGCCTGGCCGCTGCTCTGGCACGAGCCGGTGCGGCACCTGGGCGACTGGATCGCGTTCCACACCCATCACGTCCACTACGCCTGGTGGTACCTCGGGCAGGTCCTGCGGGCGCCGCCCTTCCCCATCGTCTACCCGCTGGTGGTCGATGCGCTGGCGCTCCCCTTGCCGCTGGTGGCGTTGCTGGCGGCGGCGGGCGCGTCGCTGCTCACTGGGTTTGCGTTGCGCAAGCTCGAGGCGCAGCGCCTGCTCGAACTGGGCCTCGCCGGCGCGGCGCTCCTGCCGTTCCTGCTCACCACCACGCCCATCTTCGGCGGCCTCAAGCACTGGCTCGCCTTCGTGGCGCTGCTCACGCCCGAAGCCGCGGCCCTGCTGGTGCGGGCCACCGAGCTCGTGCCCTGGCCCCGATCGCGCGCGCTGGCCCTGGGCGCGGCCGCGGCGCTGTTGCCCGGCGTCTGGCAGATCCTCCATCTGCATCCTTACGGCACCAGCGCCTATGGAGAATTGGCCGGCGGCGTCCCCGGCGCGGCCTCGCTGGGCATGCAGCGGCAGTACTGGTCGAACAACGTCACCGCGGTGCTGCCCTGGCTGAACGCGCACTGCCCGCAAGGCGCGCGCATCTTCTTCCACGAGGTCAACATCGAAAGTTATCGGACCTATATCCTGAGCGGAATGCTCCGCCCCGACCTGCGCTACGCGCCCGCGCCCGAGGCCGCCGACTACGCCGCGCTCCAGTGGCACCGCGAGTTCCGCGACCGCGAGCCCGAGACCTGGAACGCCTTCGGCACCCGCCGTCCGGCCACCGGGCTCTATCTCGACGAAGTTCCACAGATCGTCGTCTATGCGCGCCCCGGATTGCCCGGCGCGCCGTAGACTACCAAGGCCATGTCCTCTTCGCGCTGGGATCGCATCCTCGACCAGAAGCCGCAGGCGGTCCGCGACTACGTCCTCGACAAGGTGGCCGATCAGCTCGCCGAGGACCTGCGCAACTTTCCGCCGCCCATCGACGAGTGGCTCGACGAGGCGCTGAAGAACCGCTACGCCGCGGTGCTCGCGCGGCTGGGCAAGCCCGAGCTCGAGACCTACCGGGTCGCCTGCGAATTGGCCCGCGAGGAGCTTCTCCACGAGTACGAGCGCATCGACGCCTTCTGCCGCAGCCTGGAGTTCCGGCGTCTCTTGCCCAGCGAGCTCGAGGAGCAGACCGCGCACTTCATGACCCGCTACCTGGTGGACGGCGCGCTGGCATTCCAGGAGCACGCGCAGGGAAAGTTTCGCCGGCGCGAGTTGGTGACGCTGATGGAGAAGATCGAGGATCGCCTGCTGCGCGGCTACCGGCTGCGGATTTAGGGGTGCCCGACGCCGCAGGCAGCCTGCGCGGCCTGCTCGGTGGGGAAGCAGACGCTGCCGGCGCCGGAGCAGCCGACGTTGGCGCTCGCGAGGCACTTGAAGCCCTTCATCGGGCAGTCGGTGGCGGAGGTGCAATTCTGTAGATGCCCGAGCACCTGGCACTGGCCGAGCTGCCCGTTGTAGACGACGCTCCCCACCGTGGGGAACGCCGCGCGGCACTGCGCCACCGAGGTGGCCGCGCCCAGGTTGAGCGGGAAGCAGTTCGCTCCACAGTTGACGTTGCACCCTGCCGAGGGGCAGGCGGCGCAGGCGCTCGGGCTACAAGTGTTGGGCAGGTCGGACTCGACGCAGCAGTTGTTGAGGCAGGTCCCTCCCACCGCGCAGGCGGCGGTGTCCTGGCAGGTCTGCGACGAGCAGCTCGCCGTGGTCGAGACGCAGACCGCTCCCGCGCAGATGGTGTTGAGCGCGCAGTCGGTGTTCTGCGTGCAGCCCGGCGCGCAGCGTGGGTGCGCGGCGACGGTGGTGTTGCAGCCCGACCCCAGCGGGCAGTCGGCGTTGGTGACGCAGCCGGCGTGGCAGCTCTTCGAGCCGTCGGCGTTGCCCTGGCAGATCTGGCCGCTCGAGCAGTCGGAGTCCTGCGCGCAGAGGGCGAGGCGGAAGCAGGCGTTGGCGCGGCACTGGTAGCCGGGCGCCTTCTCGATGAACTGCAGGCAGTCGTTGTCGCTCGAGCAGGCCTGCACGCAGAGGCGGCTCTGCGGATCGCAGGCGTCGCCCGCGGGGCAGGTGGCGTTGCGGGTGATGCAGGCCTTGAGGGTCTGGTCGCAGGTCTGGGTGGGGTCGCCGCAGTCGGCGTCCTGCGCGCAGAGCTTGAGCGAGTCGGGGATGCAGGCGTTGGAGACGCCACAGGCGCCAGCCGGATAGCAGAGGCTCGCGCCCGCGGTGGACTTGCGGCAGGAGAGCCCGTTGGTGCAGGCGCCCTGGGCGTCGCAGGCGGAGACGCAGAACGAACCGGCGGCGGGGAAGTCGGGATGGGCGGCGCAGGCGCTGCCGGCGCCGCACTCGTTGTCGCTGTGGCAGGGCTGGCAGAAGGGCGTGATGGCCTGGCAGGTGCGCACGGCGGTGTTGCAGTACTGGCCGCTCGCGCAGGAGCTGTTCGAGGTGCAGCCGCCCACGGTGTCCACGCACTGCCCGGTGAAGGCGTTGCAGAACTTGCCGGGGCAGGCGGCGTCGCTGGTGCAGACGCAGCGGCGCATCTCGCGATCGCAGCGGAAGTTGGACGCGCATTCGGAGTCGCCCGAGCAGGTGCCCGGCAACGCCAAAGGCAAAGGCGGCACGGTGCTCTTGCAGGCTGCCAGCGCGAGGGCCAGCGCGGTGAAGGCGCACTTGCTGAACATCGGTCTACGCCTACCGTGCGTTCCTTCGAGGCGTCAATCCGGAGATCGGGGGACACCATGCGCAACCCCGATCTATTTTTTGCCAGCCTTGCGGCACTCGGCGGCCTTCTCCCGAGCCGTCTTCGACGCCGGCGAGCCGCGGTGGCCCTGGGTGACTTCCTCGAAAAAGAGCGTGGCGTTCTGGCAGTCGCCCTGCGCCTGGAAGGCCATCCCGATCTTGAGCAGCGCGTCGGGCACCTTGTCGGAGCCCTTGTGCTCCTTCAGGACCTTCTGGAACTCGACGATGGCGTCGTTCCACTTCTTCTCGGCGTAGTACGTCTCGCCCAGCCAGTACTGCGCGTTGGGCGCGAGCTCATCCTTGGGAAAGCGCGCGAGGAAATCCTGGAGCAGCTCCCGGGCGCGCGGCAGCTGGTTCGCGTCCAGCTTCTGCCGCGCCAGCGTGTAGATGCCCATCCGGTCGGTGGGGTGTTCGGCCTTGTCGGCTTCCTTCTGCTGGCGGGTGACGAACTGGTTGGCCGCCTCCAGCGCCTTCTGCTGATCCAGCGAGAGCTTCTCCAGCGCGTCCAAGCGGTGCTGCAGCACCTCGAGCTGCCCGCGCAGCGCGGTGACGTCGTTCTGTGCCTTTTCAAGATCGACGGAGAGGTCTGCACCGCTCTTGCGCGCCGCGCGGTTGAGCGTGTCGAGCGCGTCCTGCAGCGCCTTCGACTTCGCCGCCTGCTCCTCGGCGAGCTTCTGCC
>JANXXR010000565.1 GCA_025350525.1 Deltaproteobacteria bacterium | reverse complement strand
CGCTGGCGCTGGCGGGGTCGAACCCGAGCCGGCGCAGGATGAAGGGCAGGAGCGATCCGGCGAAGGTCCCGAAGGTGACGACGCCGATCAAGGACAGCGCCACCGTCATCCCCACCAGCAGGTAGTGCGTGCCGTAGGTGTGGAAGACCCCTTGCCAGAGGAGGATGCGGAGGAGACCGATGGAACCGAGGATCGAACCCAGCGCCAGCCCGGCGAGCAGCTCGCGGCGGATGACGCGGAACCAGTCGCGCAGCCGCAACTCGCCCAGCGCCATGGCGCGGATCACCAGCGTGGTCGCCTGCGAGCCGGAGTTGCCGCCGCTGGAGATGATCAGCGGCACGAAGAGCGCCAGCACCACCGCCTTCTCGATCTCCTTTTCGAAGACGCCCATCGCCGTCGCGGTGAGCATCTCGCCGAGGAAGAGCGCCGACAGCCAGCCGGCGCGCTTCTTGATCATCCGCAGCAAGGCGATGCCCAGGTAGGGCTCGCCCAGGGACTCCGAGCCGCCCATCTTCTGGATGTCCTCGGTGGCGGCCTCGTTGACCACGTCGACGATGTCGTCGACGGTGACGATGCCGCGCATCCGCTTCTCCTGGTCGAGCACCGGCACCGCCATCAAGCCGGTCTGGCGGACGAAGCGCGCCACCGCTTCCTGGTCGGTATTCTCGTCGACGGAGCGGACCTCGGTGCGCATCACTTCGCTGACCTGGCGGTCACCGCGCGCGGCCAACAGCTCGCGGAAGGAGACCACGCCGAGAAGGTGCTGCTGCGCATCGAGGACGTAGGCGTAGTACGGCATCTCCACCGAGGCGCGGGTCTGCTGGCGCAGATAGGTGACCGCCTGGTCCACCGTCGCCTCCGGACGCAGGCGGGCGAAGCGCGGGCTCATCAGGCCGCCCGCGTGATCTTCGCGGTAGGCCATCAGCGCCCGCACCTCCTTGAGCGTCGGCGCGTCGAGGAGGCCGAGCAACTGCTCGCGCTCCTTCGGCGTACGCACCTCCTGCACCAGATCGGCGGCATCGTCAGGCGCGAGGGCCCGCATCCAGGACCGCTGCTCTGCGGCCGGGAGCGCGCGCAGGAGCTGCGCCTGGTCGCGCGCGGCCAGCGCGAAGAAGAGATCCTCGGCGACGTCGCGCGGCAGGAGGCGCAATCCCTCTGCCCGCTCGTCGGTCGAAAGCGCGGGCCATGCCTCGCGCAGCTCATCCTCGGAGACTGGCTCTGCGGGCGGCGTCGCGCCTTCGGCTTGCATGGCCGCGTTCTACCGCACCGGCCGCCGGGTGACGCTGCTTTTCGGCGTACCCGAGACCTACAGCACTTTGGCGGCGAAGGTGCTGCCTTCGAAGGTGAAGCCCAGGCCTCTGCAGACCTTCCGCATGCGGACGTTGTCGGGGAGGATCTCGGCGACGATGCGCCGCACGCCCCAGTCGCGGGCGACGTCGAAGAGGCGCGTCAAGAGCGCGCGGCCGAGCCCCTGCCCTTGCGCGGCGTCGTTCAGGAGCAGCGCGAACTCGGCGTCGCTGGTGGCGGGGATCCGCACCAGCCGCGCCACCGCCACGATTTCGCGGACGCCTCCCTCGGCCGGCGCGGGCTCGGCGACCAGCGCCATCTGCCGGTCGTAGTCGAGGAAACAGATGCGCGCCAGCCGCTCGTGCGCGACCCGCGTGTCGAGCTTGAGCACGGAGGCGTAGCGCGAGTAGACGCTGCTCTCCGAGAGCGTCTGGTGGAAGCGCACCATCCCCGGTTCGTCCTCGGGGCGGATGGGGCGGATGCAGACCTCCTTGCCGCCGGCCAGCGTGACGGCGCCAAGGTAGCGGCTCGGGTAGGGCCGGATCGCCGAGGTGGGCAGGTCCTCGTCGGCGATCGCGCTCTCGTGCAGCACGATGCGCGCGTCGAGGGCGATGAGCCGCTCCGGCGAGGCCAAGAGCGGGTTGATGTCGATCTCCCGGATGGCGGGCTGCTCCACCACCAGCTGGCTGAAGCGGACCAAAAGCTTCTCCAGCGCCGCGAGATCCACGGCTTTGCGGCCGCGCACGCCCTGCAGCACCGGGTAGATCCGGGTCTGCTCCATCATCCGCCGCGCCAGCGTGGTGTTGAGCGGCGGCAAGGCCAGCGAGCGGTCCTGGTAGGCCTCGACGAGGACGCCGCCGCTGCCGAAGAGCAGCACCGGGCCGAACTGCGGATCGACGCTGCTGCCGACGATGAGCTCGTAGCCGGCGGCGCGGACCATCGGCTGCACGGTGACGCCCTTGAAGTCGGCGGCGGGAACGCCGCCCTGGATCCGCTGGTAGGCCGCGCGCACCGCTTCGGCGTCGCGCAGGTCGAGTTGGACGCCGCCCACGTCGCTCTTGTGGGTGATGGTCCAGGAGTGCAGCTTGAGCACCACCGGATAGCCCAGCGCCGCGGCCTCGCGCACCGCCTCTTCCGCCGAGGCGGCGGCCCGCGTCTCGACGGTGGGAATGCCGTAGGCCTGCAGCACGCGCTTTGCTTCCAGCTCGCTGAGCAGCGTCCGGCCGGAGGCCCGGGCCGCCAGGACGATCTCCCCGGCCTTGTCGTGCGCGCCCACCGCTTCCTCGGCGAGCGTGGGCGTCTCATAGAGGCCGCGCAGGTTGTACGTGTACTTCCACATGTAGTTGAAGATCCGCGCCGCCGTGTCCGGATAGTCGAACGGTGGAATGCCCGCGTCGGCGAGGATGCGCCGGCCCGCCGCCATCGCGCCGCCGCCCATCCAGCTCGCCAGCACCGGCTTGTCCGGATACCGGTGCGCGTAGATCTTGAGCCGCTCGGCCGTGGCCGTCGGGTCGGTCATGTCCTGCGGCGTGAGGATGACGAGGAGGCCATCGCTCTCGGGCTCGTCGCCGGCGACTGCGAGCGCGGCGGCGTAGCGCTCCGGATCGGCGTCGCCGAGGATGTCGATGGGGTTTCCGTGGCTCCACACAGGCGGCAGGAAGGCGTCGAGCTTCGCCTTGCCGCGGCCGAGAGCGGGGAGAGTTCTCCTTTTCCGGAGACCAGCGCGTCGGTGGCCAGCACGGCCGGCCCGCCGGCGTTGGTGAGGATGGTGAGGCGCCGTCCCCGCGGGCGCGGCTGCTTGCCGAGCGTGTCGGCCATCTGGAAGAGGTCCGCGATCGAGTCTACCCGCAGCACGCCCGTGCGGCGGAAGGCGGCGGTGAGCACCTGGTCGCTGCCCGCCAGCGCCCCGGTGTGCGAGGCGGCCACCTGCGCGGCCTGCAGCGTGCGCCCGCCCTTGATGACGATGATGGGCTTGCGCAGCGCCACCTCGCGCGAGGCCGAAAGGAAGGCCCGCGCGTCGCCGACCGACTCCATGTAGATGAGGATGCTCTTGGTCCGCCCGTCGCCGTCGAGGTAGTCGATGAGGTCGCCCCAGCCGACGTCGAGCGTCGAGCCCAGCGAGACGAAGGCGGAGAAGCCGACGTTGGCTTCCAGGCTCCAGTCGAGGATGGCGGTCTGCAGCGCGCCGCTCTGGCTGAGGAAGGCGACGTCGCCCTTGTGGGCCATGGCGCCGGCAAAGGTCGCGTTGAGACCGGTGGGCGGGCACATGATGCCAAGGCAGTTCGGTCCGACGATGCGCATCCGCGCCGCCCGCGCGATGGCCAGGATCTCCTGCTCGAGCCGCGCGCCCTCGGCGCCGGTCTCCTTGAAGCCGGCCGAGATGACGATGGCGCCGCGGATTCCGGCCGCCGCGCACTCGCGGATCACGCCCGGCACCGTCGCCGCGGGCGTGACCACCACCGCCAGATCGATCGGCTCCGGGACGGCGGCGACGCTCTTGTACGCCTTGACGCCGAGGACGTTGGCCCGCTTGGCGTTGACCGGAAAGACGGTCCCGCCGAAGGGGTTGGTCAAGAGATTCCACAGCACGGTGCGACCGACGCTGCCCGCACGCTCGCTGGCGCCGATGACCGCCACGCTTTTCGGCGCGAAGAACACCTCGAGCGGGTGGCGCGCGACACCGCCCAGCACCGCCGTCGAGGGATCTGTCGCGACGGCCGGGCTCTGGTGCTGTTCCATCGCCCAGCCTTAGGCGTAGTGCCGGCCCGAAGTCGAGGACTGCTGCGCCGCAATGATTACGCGGCCTGCTTTGATCCATCCCGCCGCGCGCAGGATTTGCGCGCCCCCTCCCTCGCTCGCCCAGCGGCGTGCGGCGCGGTGGTTGCATCAAAAGGCGGCATGAACTCGATCACGGACCTCGTCATTGGGATGGCCGGCTCCGGAGGCGACGGAATCGTCAGCGCCGGCCAATCGCTCATCTCGGCGGCGGCCCGCGAGGGCTACCACGCGCTCATGACCAAGAGCTTCGGCTCGCAGATCCGCGGCGGCGAGTCCTCCTGCCGCGTGCGCCTCTCCACCCATGAGGTTCTCAATCCGGGCGGCAACCTCGACGTGGCGGTGGCGCTCAACTGGGAAGACTTCCTCAAGTTCGGCGCCGAGCTTCCGGTCGGGAGCGAGACGGTGATGCTCTACGACAGCGCCACCGGCGTCGATCCTTCCGCGCTCCCGCTCGAGGGAGCGGCGCCCCGCGAGATCTTCTCCATCCCCATCGGCGAGCTGGCGCGCAAGTCGGCGGGCACCGAGAAGGCCAAGAACGCGGTGGTGCTCGGGCTGCTCGCGGGCTGGTTCGGAATCGCCCGGCTCGCGCTGCTGGGCGGCATCACCCGGAAGTTCGCCAAGAAGGCGCCCGAAGTAGCGGCGGCCAACGAGAAGGCCTTCGCCGCGGGCGAGTCCTGGGCCGCGGAGCATCCCCTGCGCGAGCCGCGGTTCCTGGAGCAGCCGACTGCGGCAGCCAAGGGCCTGCTGCTCACCGACGGCAACGACATGTGCGCGGCGGCGGCCATCTTCGCCGGCTGCCAGTTCTTCAGCGGCTACCCGATCACGCCCTCCACCGAGGTGATGCAGTTTCTCTCCCGCGAGATCTGGAAGTACGGCGGCGCGGTCATCCAGGCCGAGGACGAGATCGCGGGCATCGGCGCCGCGGTGGGCGCCTCCTACGCCGGCAAGAAGTCGATGACCGCCACCTCGGGGCCGGGAATGTCGCTCAAGACGGAGATGCTCGGCCTCGCCAGCATCGCCGAGCTGCCGCTGGTGCTCCTCAACGTGCAGCGCGGCGGGCCGGCCACCGGCCTGCCCACCAAGGCGGAGCAGTCCGATCTCTTCCAGGCGGTCTACTCCGCGCACGGCGACGTCATCCGTCCGGTGCTCGCCCCCACCTGCGTCGCCGA
>JANXXR010000546.1 GCA_025350525.1 Deltaproteobacteria bacterium | reverse complement strand
GGCCCTTGAACTGCCGGTCGGGGATGGCGTCGATGTCGATGGCCGACTCGTCGCCGACGTGGATGCCGACCACCTCGTGCTCGCCGACTTCGGCCTTGACCTCCATGTCGGAGAGGCCGCCCATGAGCATGACCACGTCCTCGCTGAAGTCGGAGCCGCGGATGCGCTCGCCGACCTTGTGCGAGAGCTCCAGAATCGTGCCGTCGATGGGCGCGGTCAGCGTGGCGCGCGAGAGGTTGTAGAGCGCCTGCTCCAGCTGGCCCTGCCCCTGCTTGACCAGCTCTTTCTGCGCGTCGAGGCGCCCGGCGTCCACCTGCACCAGCGTCTGCGCCTTCTCCAGATCGGAAGCGCTGGCCAGGCGATCCTCCACCAGCTTGCGGACCCGCTCGAGGTCGCGCTTCTCCTGCACGATCGAGGTCTCGATCTGCCCGATCTGCGCCTTGGCCGAGGCCACCGTGCCGCGGTACTGCGCGACCTGAGTCTCCTGGAAGCGCTTGTCGATCTGCCCCAGCAACTGGCCGCGGCGGACGTGATCTCCCTCCTTCACGCTCAAGGAGAGCAGGTCGCCGGTGACGTTGGAGGAGACCTTCACCGTCTCCCGCGCCTGGAGGTGTCCGGCCGCGGTCACCATGCGGGTGACCGTGCCCTTCTTCGCGGGCGAAGTGCTGACCTCGACCGGCGGCGGCGGATGCGGCCGCAGCCCCTGCACGGTGGCGAAGCCCACCAGCGCGACGACGATTGCTGCGAGGATCCAGCGTCCCTTGGTCATAAGTTATCCACCCTGTGCACGCCGCAGCGCGGCCTCTGCTTCCCTGCCGTCCACCAGCGATCCCACCACCGACAACTGCGCCTGCGTCAGCTTGAGCTCGGCGTCGCGCACTTCCAGCTGCGTGCCGACGCCCACTTCCTGCCGGGTGCGCGCCAGCCGCAGCCCTTCCTTGGCAGTCTCTTCGGCCTGCTGCGCCACCCGGGCCTGGGCGCGCGAGGTGCCCAGCTGCGCCACCGCCTTCTGCACGTCGGAGGCGACGTTGCGCCGGCCGCTCTCGAGGTCGTTCTCGGCGAGCAGCGTCTGCACCTCGGCCTTGCGCACGTTGGCGTCGGTGGCGAAGCCGCCGAAGATGTTCCAGCTCAGGCTGACGCCGGCAGCGGCCTGGCTGTCCAGGTCGGGGCGGTCGAAATAGGTGGAGAACGAGGTGGTCCCGCGCTGCCACTGCCCGAAGAGGGAGACGGCGGGCCAGTAGTCTCCCTTGGCGGCGGAGGTCGACTTGCGGCTCGCCTCGGCCGAGAGCGCGAAGGCCTTGAGGCTGGGCCGCGAGGAGAGCGCCTGGGCGATGGCCGCCTGCGCCGCGGGCGGCTGCGACGGCTCGGTCATCAGATTGGGCGGCTCGGTGACGGTGAGCGGCTCGGCAGGATCGGCTCCGACCGCCAGCGCCAGATCGGCGCGGGCCAGCTCGACGCTGCGCTCCTGGCCGAGCCGCTGGATCTCGTCGTTGTCGCGGTTGGCGCGGGCAGCGTAGACGTCGGCCTGGGTGGCGCGCCCGCCGTCGAAGAGCCGCTGGGTGAAATTGGCCTGGTCGCGGCTGCGCGCGGCGGCGTCGGCCAGCACCAGGAGCTGCCGCTGGGCGCGGACCAGCTCGTAGAAGCGCTGCTCGACGAGGTAGGTGATCTGCAGCCGCTCCTCGTCGACCTGCGCGCGGCTCGAGTCGAGGTTGAGCCCCGCCGCCGCGAGGTTGTTCCACCACCTGCCGCCGTCGAAGACCAGCTGGCGCAGGGTCAGGCCGGCGGTGAAGTTGTTGTTGAAGGTGGTCCCCTGGATGGGCACGGTCGCGCCCTGCACCAGCACCGGCCCGTTGTTGCGGTTGCGGCCCAGCGAGGCGTTGAAGTTGAGCTGCGGCAGGATGGTCGAACGCGCCAGCACCTGATCCTGCTCGGACGAGAGCGTGAGCAGCGCCTGCTTGCGCAGGTCGGGGTTGCGCTGCAGGGCCAGCTGGACGGCGGCCTCGAGGGTGAGCCGCTGGCCGGCCGGCGCCGGCGCCGCCTGAGCGACGGCGGCGGACGAGACGAGGAGTGCCACTGACAGTGCGCGAACCACGACTAGCCTCCCACGGCGACGTTGGTGAGCAGCTGCCAGCAGACCCAGCCGGCCAGCGTGACGATGAGCGCGCGCTTTTGCGGAAGGTCGCCCGCGGCGGCCACCCCGAAGCCCAGCATGAGCGCGGCCCAGAGCGAGAAGAGGTCGAGCGCGTTGCCCAGCTTGAGCCAGGGCGGCGGCAGCGCCTGGCCGAAGGCAGCGGCGATACCCGAGAGGTTGCGCGGCGCCAGCATCGCCCCCTGCGGCGGGAGCGTGGCGTGGTTCCAGGCGCTGACCGCGTCGAGCAGGTTGGCGATGGCGTTGGGCAAGAGCGTCGCCGCCGCCACCGGTACGACAGCGCGGCCCTTGATCTTGCCGCGCAAGAACCAGACGAGGATGACCACGCCCAGCGCGGTCAGGCCCAGCGAGACCGGCGCCTCGAACAGCCCCTTGCCGACGCGCATCACCTGGTAGAGCCGGTCGCCGCTGCGGGTCTCATCGTCGAGCTGCCGGTCGCTCATGGTCTGCAGCTGGCCGCCCTGCTCCAGCTTCTTGAGCGTGGCGCTGCGGGTATCCACCCGGTAGGCCTGCGCGAAGCCGGCCAGGACGGCGCAGGCAAAGGCGATGAGGAAGGCCAGCCGGGCGGTGCCGACCCGCGCCTGCAGCTCCATGCCCGAGTCGGGCGCGAGCAGGGCGACGAGGGCCGGCGGCGCGCGGCGACCCGCGGGCTGGGGTAGTTCGGCTTCTGTGGACACGTTCAACCGGACCTCCGCCGTTGCGTCCTCAACGATCCGCGGGAGGCGCTATTTCGGCCAAGTGTGACTTCGCGGCCCCTCGGCAGTACCATGAGGAGTGATGCAGAGGCTCCTGCCACCCCGCCAGACCATCTGGCTGCTCGTCGCCGGGCTGCTCTGCCTGATGGCAGCGGGCGTCGCCAGCATGTCCAAGTTCGGTCCCCCGCGGGGCCACGTCTACGCGGCCCTGCAGAAGCGTTAATCGTTGTAGGTGCTCTCGACGGAGCCGGCTGACTTCGGGGGCTCGCCCTCCGCGGTGCCCGCCAGCTGGCGCAGGATCGCCTCCAGCGGCGCCCCCGGGATCTCGGAGACGGCCTCTTCCAGCCGGCGTGCAAAACCGCGTGCGGCGCGCGTGCGATCGACCTTGAGGCCGCCCCGCTCCAGCTCGTCGAGGAGCGGCTTTGCGGCCAGCAGCACGCGGGTGGCGGTGGCGATGAGCCGGGTCCGGACCCGCCACAGCCGGGTGCCGGTCAGCTCGCCCAGCACCGCGACGGCCAGCCTGCGGGCGTCGGCGCTGCGCTGCGGGTCGTTGTCGCGCATCCGCTTGAGCAGCGCCTGCAGCGGCGGATAGGTCAGCGTCCGGCCGAGCAGGTCCTCGATCTCGGGCATGACGCTCTCGCGCACCAGCAGACCCACCGCCGCGTCCAACTCGTCCTCGTGCCGCGAAAAGAGGCGCGAGAGCGCGTAGAGCGAGTCGGGCGCGTGGCGTTGCGCCGGCGCCGGAAAGCGCTCGCGGAAGAAGATGAAGAGGTCCATCCAGGCCATGGCCCGCGTCGAGCGCAGGCGGTAGTGCTCGACGGCGCCGCGGGGCTGGCGCAAGAAGCCGTCGGGATCAAGCGTGGCCCGCTCGCTGCGCAGGATGCGGGGCACGGGCAAGAGCGTGGTGGCGCTGTGCTCGGTCTCCACCAGGAAGGCGAGCGCCGCGCAGGTCGCCTCCTGCACGCCGACCGGGGTCTCCAGCGCCCAGCGCGCCAGGACCTCGGAAGGCACCCTGACTTCCAGAATCTCCTCATCTAGCCGGCGCATGGTCATCTCCGTACGTGATCCTACCTCCAACTCGTTCGTTCGCAAGTGAATGAACGCCTCCGCCAGCAGGGATCTTCGTGTCCGGCGGCGGCTCAGCGCGCGTGCTACCCTCTCTTTGATGCTGCTGACGCGCGAGGAGATGACCTTCGACTTCGGCGGCGCGCGGCTCGACCCGGCAGGCGACCGCAAGCTGCTCGCCTGGATGATGAACCAGTTCCTCTACGGAGAGGTGACCGGCATCCAGTGCGGCCACTGGCTCTACGGTGCGCCTGACCTCGAGGCGGCGCGCTTCTTCTCGCGGCAGGCGGTCGAGGAGTTCCAGCACGTCGACAACTTCCTCCGCATCCTCGAATTGCTGGGCGAGCGGCCCGCGGAGGCGCATGGCCTCGTGCGCTTTCTCACCAGCGGGATGATGCCTTCGACCTTCGAAGAGCACGTCTGCCTTGAGATGGCGCTGGGCGAAGGGTTCGTGTTGATGGCGCTCTACGCCATCATCGACACCGTCGCGCACGAGGAGATCCGCGCCATCCTGACGCGGGCGGTGAAGCAGGAAGAGCGGCACGTGGACTTTGGCGAGCGGCGGACGGCGGCGGCGGTCCGGCAGCGGCCAGCGCTGCGGCGCAGGCTGCTCGGGCTCTCTCTGGTCTCCACCTGGGGAGTGCGGCGGCTGGGCGCCTTCATGCGCAAGCGGCTGCCGGCGGAGCATCCGGTGCTCTCGGCGCTGCCCGGGTTCTTGCGGTTCACGGTGGACTGCGCCGAGAAGCGCCTCTTGCGGATGGGCGTCTTGAAGAGGCCATTTGCCGAGCTGGGCGCGCTGGAGAAGACTGCAAACGTCGCCGAGGCGTACGGCACCTCGCTGCTCTCAGCGCCGCTGCGCCTCTTGCCCCGCAAGCGGCTGACCGACACCTATCTGCGCGACGCGGCGGTGCGGCAGCCAGCCGCGCCCGAAGACAAAGAGCACGTCCGCCTGGTGCGCTGAGCGTGTCAGGCCAGGGCGCGCAGGACCAGGCGGCGCACCAGCACCGGCAGGAGGTCGCGCCGCCAGTCGGGATCGACCGAGATGTTGGTGAGCGGCCTGCACTGCTTCTGGGCGCGGCGGCCCAGCTCCTCGGCGAAGCGCGCGTCGGCGGGGCGGCCCACCAGATCGTCGATGCCCTTGATCAAGACCGGCCGCGCCGCCAGCGCTCCGACCGCGAGTGAAATCGACTTCACAACAGCGCCCTCGGTCTCGAGGGCGACGGCGAGGTTGAGCGCGGGGAAGTCGATGGCGGCGCGGGTACGGAGCTTCATGAAGGCCTGCTTCTTGCCGAAGGCTGCCGGCGGGATCCGCACCTCGACCAGCAGCTCGTCGGGCTGAAGGACGGTGTTGTGGAGGCCGTCGGGCAGATAGAACTCGCGCAGCGGCACCACGCGCTCACCCCGCGGCGAGACGAGGCGTACGCCGGCGTCCAGCGCCAGCAGCGCCGGCGCCGTGTCGTTGGAGGCCGCCGCCACGCAGCGCTTTCCGCCCGCGACCACGTGGCAGAGCGTGCCGTCCTTCTTCAGGCAGAAGCCCAGCGCGCTCCGCCAGAAATAGCTCTGGTTGATATAGACGCAGCGGGTATCGAGGCAGAGGTTGCCGCCCAGGGTGCCCATGCGGCGAAGCTGTGGTCCGGCGATCTGCCCGCAGGCCTCGGCCAGCGCCGGCGTGCGGGCTTTCAGCAGATCGTTCTCCGCCAGCTGGTCGATGGTGCAGAGGGCGCCCAGCCGCAGTCCGCCCTCCTCGCGGACATAGCGCAGCTCTTTGGATAAGCCGCGCAAGGCCACCAGATGGCGCGTGTCATACATTCCGTATTTCAAATTGGGGACCAGATCGGTGCCGCCCGCCAGCACCCGCGCGCCCGGATGCGCGCGCAGCGCCTCGACGGCTTCGGCCACGCTGCCGGGGCGCAGCACTTCGAGGGGAGGGAGCGTCATCATGCGACGCGCTCCTCCTCTTTCCGGCCGCGCTCGCGCAGCAATTTCAAGACCCGCTGCGGATAGAAGGGCAATTCCCGGATGCGGATTCCGCAGGCGTCGTAAAGGGCATTGGCAATGGCTGGAATAGCCGCATGCAAAGGACCCTCGCCGGCCTCTTTCGCTCCATAGGGTCCATTGGGGTCATTGCTCTCGACAATCATGGCCTGCAGGTCCGGCGTATCCATTGAAGTGGGGATGCGGTAATCGAGCAGCGACGGCCCGAAGAGCAGGCCCTTTTCGTTGTAGACCATCTCCTCCATCTGCGCTTCCGCCGCGCCCATATAGACGGAGCCCTCGATCTGCCCCTCGACCAGGGTCGGATTCAAAGCCTTGCCGCAGTCGTGCGCGGCCCAGATGCGCTCGACTTTCCAGATGCCGGTCTCCTCGTCCACCGAGACCTCGGCGACGTGCGCGGTAAAGGAATAGGCCGGCGACGCGCCAATGGTGCCGCCGCGATAGCCGCCGCCGAGCTTCTGCGTGCGATATCCGCCCGAGGCCGCGAGCGGTGCGCCCTCGATGGCCTCCGCCTTCTGGCAAGCCTCCGCAAAGGTCGCGCCGCCCGCGGCCTGCAGCTTGGCCGCCAGCTTCTCGCAGGCCTCCTGTGCGGCCAGGCCCACCATGAAGGTGACCCGGCTCGAGTAGGCGCCCAGATCGACGGGCGTCAGATCGGTGTCGGCCGCGACCACCGTGACGTGGCGCGGATCGCAGCCCAATTCCTGCGCGGCGATCTGGCAGAGCAAGGTGTTGATGCCCTGCCCGATGTCGGAGGCGCCGGAGAAGATGGCCACGCGGCCCGAGCGGTCGAGCTTCACCAGCACCCCGCTCTGCGGCATTTCATTTGGATAGACCGGATAGGCGGTGCCGCTGATGTACATCGACCCGGCCACGCCCAGCCCGCGCCCCGGGCCCAGCTTGCCCCGCCGTTCTCTCCAGCCGGAGGCCTGCTCGACCAGGTCGAGGCATTTCAAAAACCCATTGGAGGTAATGCGCTGCCCATTGACGGTATCGACCTCTTCGCCGATGAAGTTGCGGCGGCGCACCTCGATGGGATCGAGGCCCAGCTTCTCCGCCGCCTCGTCGAGCGCCACCTCGAAAGCGAAGCGCGGCTGCACCGAGCCGTGCCCGCGCTTGGGCCCGCAGGGCGGCTTGTTGGTATACATGCGATAGCTGTCGAATCGATAGGTGCCGAATCGATAGGGCCCGGTGAGCAATTGGCCCGCGTAATAGGCGGTGATCATCCCAAACGACGCATAGGCGCCGCCGTCGATGAGGATCTTGTTGTCCACCGCCGCGATGCGCCCGTCGCTCTCGAGCGCGACGGTGACGTCCATCTTCATGGGATGGCGGCCGCGGTGGGCATAGAAGACCTCTTCGCGGGTAAAGAGGATCTTCACCGGCCGCCCGGTCTTGAGCGCCAGCTTGGCCACGCAGAATTCGAGGGAGAAGGGATCGCTCTTGCCGCCGAACGCTCCGCCCAGGAGCGGCTGGATGACGCGGACTTTCGCGGGCGAGAGCCCCAGCACCCGCGAGAGCTCGCGGTGGAGGTAATGGGGAATCTGCGTCGAGCTCCAGATGGTGAGGTTGCCGTCGGCGTCGACCCGCGCCACCGCGCAGTGCGGCTCGATGGGCGCGTGGGTCGAGCCCGCGTAGGCGTAGGTCTCATGGGCGATGGCAGCGGCGCCCGCCACGGCCCGGTCCACGTCGCCGAACTGGAGATTGACGTGCTTGGTGATGTTGCCGACCTTGGCCTTTTCGTTGACCTTGATCTCCGGGTGCGCCAGCGCCTCCTCGGGCGAGAGCACCGCCGGCAGGACTTCGTACTCGACGCGGATCAGCTTGAGCGCGTCCTCCGCCGTGCGCTCGTCGAGGGCGGCGATGCAGGCCACCTCGTCGCCGACGAAGCGGACCTTCTCCGTCGCCAGCGCCTGCTCGTCTTGCGTCCAGGGGATGACGCCGTACTTGAGGGGCAGCTCGTCGCCGGTCAGCGCCGCGATCACGCCCGGCAGCTTGAGCG
The DNA here is from genome assembly GCA_025350525.1 of Deltaproteobacteria bacterium. Taxonomy (GTDB): domain Bacteria; phylum Myxococcota; class Myxococcia; order Myxococcales; family 40CM-4-68-19; genus 40CM-4-68-19. The sequence continues at coordinate 4,206 of JANXXR010000546.1, read as the reverse complement.
CTTCGCTGACGTCGATGCCGCGGATGCGCGCGTGGGCGTGCGGCGAGCGCAGCAGCTTGGCGTGCAGCATGCGCGGAAAGGAGATGTCGTCGGCGTAGATGCCGGACCCGTCGGCCTTGGCGACGCCGTCGATCTTGGGGAAGCGGTCGCCGACGCTCACGGCACGATCTCCGTCACCGTCTGCGCCTTGGAGTCGCTGGCCGCCGCCCGCTCCGACTGCACCGGCGCCCGCGACGACGGCGTGCGCAGCCCCGCCGCCACCTCCACCGCCTCGTAGATCTTGGTGTAGCCGGTGCAGCGGCAGAGGTTGCCGCTCAGGGCCTCCTGGATCTGCGGCAGCGTCGGCTTGTCGCACTTGTCGAGGAGCGCCCGGGCCGAGAGCATCATCCCCGGCTGGCAAAACCCGCACTGCAACGCCCCACAGTCGGCGAAGGCCCGCTGGATCGGATCGAGCCCAAGAGGCCCCGCCAATCCCTCGATGGTGGTGATTTCCAAATCCTGCGCGTCGGCAGCCAAGGTAATACAGGCCAGGATCGGCTCTCCCCTGAAGCCTGAGTCGCCTCTGGGCCTGACCAGGACCGTGCACGCGCCGCAATCCCCTTTGTCGCAGCCCTGCTTGGAGCCGGTCAGCATCAGGTCGTAGCGCAGCGCCTCGAGCAGCGTGCGCTGCCCGGGCGCGGCGACGGCATGCTCCTCGCCGTTGACGAAAAGGTGAAGGAGTTGCACGCGGGGTCAATAAGCCAAACCCGGGCTCGCAGCAAGGCGCCTAGACCCAGAACCGGCAGATGGGCTTGAGCGGGCAGCCCGTGCAGCGGCGCGCGTCCTTGCGCGACGCGCAGGCGCCGCTGATGCCCAGGTGCGAGAGGGCGAAGTCGTAGCGGACCGGGTCCTGGGCGTCGAGCTGGCGCAGCCGCCGGGTGACGTCTTCGGCGGTGCGCCAGGAGAGGTCCTTGCGGCGCGTCAGCCCGATGAACCGGCCGATGCGGTGCACGTGCGTGTCGAGGGGCACGACCAGGGCGGTGCGGGGGATCTCGCGCCAGAGCCCGAAGTCGACCCCGTCGGGGCCGCGCACCATCCAGCGCAGGAAGAGGTTGAGCCGCTTGCAGGCGCTGCCGCGGCCGGGATGCGGCAGCAGGTGCTTCAGGCGCCGAGTGGGGCCGCGCTTGCCCGTGATGGGCGTGAAGTCCGGAGCGCAGAGCGCGTCCACGAAGCCGCCCAGCGCCCCGCGCAGGTCGCCGCCGCCGCCGTCACCACCACCACCGCCACTAACACGTTTTTTATACTTAATAGTAAAAACAGCGCCGAGCGATCCATGCTCCCGCAGCAGCGCGCCCGCCCCGTAGAGCAGGCAGGCGACGTCGCGGGCGTCGGTCATGCGATAGGAGAAGCCGGCGGTGCGCCGCAGCAACTCCGCCGGCGTCGCATCGCGCGCCACCTGCGCCGGCCGCGGGCCCAGCGCGTCGAGCAGCGCCGTCAGCCGCGGCTTGAAGAGATCGACGCGCCCGTACGCCAGCGCCGCCGAGAGCAGCGCCGCCACCTCGACATCCTGTGGATCCGGATAGCGGTGCGGCAGCTCCACCGGATCGCCGCGCACCCGGGCGGCGGCGTCGGTCTGGGCCAAAAGCGCGTCGAGCGCCGGCCGGAGCAGCGCCGCGCGCGGCCAGGGCTTCACCGCTGCAGCTCCTCGAGCAGGTGGGTCAGCTCGGGCAGGATGAGCCGGTCGCAGGCAAGCTTCACGGCGGCGGGGCTGCCGGGCATGGCGAAGACCAGGAGCCCGTCGCGGGTGACGCCGGCCACCGCGCGGGAGAGCATGGCGGCGCTGCCGATCTCCTGGAAGGAGAGTGCGCGGAACAGCTCGCCGAAGCCCGGCAGCGGGCGGGCGATGGCGCTCGAGATGGCCTCGAAGGTCGAGTCGCGGCGCGAGATGCCGGTGCCGCCGGTGATCAAGACCGCCTGCGCCCCGGCGGCGCGCGCCAGCTCGAGCTCGTGAAGGATGCGCGCCGGCTCGTCGGGGACGATGGCCGAGCCCGAGAGCACGTGGCCGCGGTCGGCGAGCATCGACTTGATGATGCGCCCGCCCTCGTCGCTCGCGGCGGTGCGGGAATCCGAGCAGGTGATGACGTAGACCCTGGCGTAGGCGGGGGCGTGCGCCTTGTGCTGCTCGGGCACGCTCGTGGGCGTGCTCTCGGGCATACTCTCATGATGATGACCGTGGTCGTGCGGATCGTCATGCGCCATGGGGGGACCCCTCGGAGGACTCGTCGAGCCGGATCATCACCCGGCCCGCGTCGATGCGCACTGCGAAGGCGCGCTGATCGTCGCACAATCTGGGAAAGGTCACGTTGCGGCCGGTCCCCAGCTCGAAAGCGTACTCGTGGCAGGGGCAGACCACCGCGGACTTCTTCTCCTGCAGCCAGCCGCCCGAGAGCAGGCAGCCGGCGTGGTTGCAGGAGTCGTCCATGGCGGTGATGCGCCCGTTGAGTCGGGCGAGGAGCACCAGCCGTTCGCCCACTTCCAGCCCGCGCAGCTCGCCTTCGGTCAAGTCGGCGGGGCCGACGTCGATCCACTCCTGCATGACCGGAGCCTGCATGACCGGCCTTCGCTACCATTGATCGCTCCGCGTTGACCACCGCGCGTTTTGCGCTTAGAGGAAACGTCTCCATGCGAACCGCCCTCCTGCTTGCCACCGCCGCCGCCCTGCTCGCCTGCTCGCACGCCACGCTGCCCGGCACCGAGATCCCCGACAGCCCGCAGAACCGGGAGCTCTTGGACGCCTTCTCGAAATACCGCAACGCGCTCGAGTCGCGCGACGCCACCAGCCTGCTCGACCTGGCCGCGCCCACCTATGCCGACGCGGGCGACCCGTCGCATGGCATCGGCCCCACCGACTACGCCAGCTTGCAGCGGAAGCTGCAGACCGACTTCACCCGCGTGACCGGCCTCAAGCTCGAGGCCACCATCAAGAACATCGAGGTCAAAGGCGACGAGGGCCGGCTCGACTACTTCCAGGTGCTCCGGTACGCGATCAAGACGCCCACCGGCGAAAGCTGGAAGAGCGAGAGCGACGACGCGAGGATGAGGTTTGTTCGGGTCAAAGGCGAATGGAAGATCGCCTCGGGGCTGTAAGGGTCGTCCTCTGCAGGACGCGCAACCCGCTCAACCTGGGGGCGGCGGCGCGGGCGCTCAAGAACGCCGGGCTCTCGCGCTGGGCGCTGGTCGATCCGCAGACGCGCGACTTCGAGGCGGCGCGGCGGGTGGCGGTGCACGCCGAAGACCTGCTCGAGCAGCCGCGGATTTTGGACACCCTCGATGAGGCTCTCTCGGGCTGCGTGCTCAGCGTTGGCACCACCGTCCGGGCGCGGCCGGAGCGGTCCGTGCTGACACCGCGGCAGGCGGCGGAGAAGCTGCTGGCCGCGCAGGGCGAGGTGGCGGTGGTCTTCGGCGACGAGCGCAGCGGGCTCACCGCCGAGGAAGTGGAGCGGGTGGACCTAGTCTCGGCCATCCCCAGCGCGCCGGAGCAGCCCAGCTGGAACCTGGCGCAGGCGATCGCGGTCTACGCCTACGAGCTGCGCGCCGCGGCGCTGCAGCTCACCCCTCGGTCGCGTTCGCCTCGGGCGGAGGCAGACCCGGGATCGGTCGCCGCGGTCGATCGGGCGCTGGCGGCGGCTGCGGCTGGAGCCGGCAAGCCCGGCGCCCGGCGGCGCCTCTTTCGCGCGCTGGACCGGGCGCAGCTCTCGGGCCGGGAGGCCGCGCTCTGGACCGCCTTCCTCCGTGCGGTCACCCCCAAAAAATAAAATTAATTTTTTTTTGGAGGGGCCTCGGACAGCTACCCCCCGGCGGCGGACCGGACCTCGGGCTCGCCGACCGCGTCCATCGCCTGGAGCGCCGCCAACGCCGCCGGGCGCTTCCTCGAGACCCTGCGCGCTCCTTCCCGCGCCGCCGCGAACCGGAGAGCGGGCCACAGCGCCGCCGACTCTTCCGGTATGAGCCGCCGCTGCGACTGGTAGCCCGAGACGATGGCGCGCAGCACCCCCACCGGCCGGGCCGCCTCCAGCATCCAGCCCAGGGCCGCTTCCGCCAGGTCGAGGACCAGCGGCGCCGAGCAGGAGTGCCCCGACGGCAGGATGGCGCTGCACCGGTCGCCGATGAAGAGCGTCCGTGCCGGCCGCAGCCCGCCGTGCACCGCGCCGGAGGGCAGCGCAGCGA
>JANXXR010000529.1 GCA_025350525.1 Deltaproteobacteria bacterium | reverse complement strand
CCGCAGCCCAGCCACGGGCACGTCAACGAAGGCCTCGGCGAGCTGCCGTGGGCCTACGGCGACGCGCGCCTGGTCAGCATGGTGCGCGACCCCACCACGCTCTTCATCTACTGGGATTTTTCGCGGCAGCAGGTCGACCAGGCCTTCAGCGGGCTGGGTATCGCCCGCGCGGTGCTCAAGCTCTTTGCCACCCGCGGCGGAGGGGCCGAGCTCTTGCGGGACACCGAGGTCCACCTCGACGCGCGGGGCTGGTACTCCCGCGACCTGCCCCCTGGCACCGAGCTGCGCGCCGAGCTGTGGGCGGTAGGAGAGAAGGGCGCCCGGATGCTGCGCGCCGCGCGCCCGGTGAAGCTGCCGGCCCAGACGCCCTCCGATCAGCTGGAGACCTTCTACCTGCGCCTTCCTCTCGACCATTCGCTGCGCGACGGAATCCACGCCGGCCGCCCGCTGCAATACGGCGGAGCGGCGCCCGCGGGCTGGGAGCGTCGCGTGCAACCGCGCGCTGCCGAGAGCAGCCAGGGCCCGCTGGGCACCAACTCCGGCGCGCGGCTGCCCTGGAGCATGACCCACCTCATGCTGCCGGATCTCGAGGGCGAGAAATGAACAAGGGCGCGCTCGCCATCGTGCTGCACGCGCACCTGCCCTACGTCCGGCACCCCGAGTATCCGGAGTTCCTCGAGGAGGATTGGCTCTACGAGGCCATGACCGAGACGTACCTGCCGCTCCTGGAAGTCTTCGACAAGTGCGTCGAGGACGGCGTCAAGTTCCGCGTGACCTTGACCCTGACGCCGCCGCTGGTCGGGATGATGCGCGACCAGCTGCTGATGGAGCGCTATGGCAAGCGGCTCGATTCCTTGTGCGAGCTGGCCGACAAGGAGCTGCACCGCACCCGCGGCGACGCTCAATTTGCTCCCTTGGCAAAACATTACCAGGAACATCTCTATCACTTGCGCCGGCTCTTCCATGACCGGTACCGGCGCGATCTGGTGGGCGCCTTCAAGCGGCTCCAGGATGCGGGCGCGCTGGAGATCATCACTTGCGGCGCCACCCACGGCTTTCTGCCTTTGATGATGCAGCCCGAGGCGATCCGTGCGCAGATCCAGGTGGCCTGCGCCCATTACCGGATGCACTTCGGCCGCGACCCGCGCGGCATCTGGCTGCCGGAGTGCGGCTATGCGCCGGGGATCGACAAGTATCTGGCGGCGGAGAACATCCGCTTCTTCTTCGTCGATTCGCACGCGCTCGCCAATTCGGTTCCGCGGCCGCGGCGCGGCGTCTATGCGCCCATCTATACCCCGAGCGGGGTGGCGGCCTTTGCCCGCGATCCCGAGAGCTCGATGCAGGTGTGGAGCGCCGAGAATGGATATCCCGGCGATCCTTACTATCGCGAGTTCTATCGGGATATCGGCTGGGATCTCGACACCGATTACGTCCGGCCCTATATCCAGGCCACCGGCGACCGCAAGAACACCGGAATCAAATACTATCGAATCACCGGTAAGGTGCCCCTGGGCGAAAAGCAGCCGTACCAGCCCGCCGCCGCCCGCACCCGCGCCGAACAGCACGCCGCCAACTTCCTCTTCAACCGCACCAAGCAGATGGAATACCTGCGCGGCGCGTTCGGCGAGGGCGGGCCGCCGCCCATCGTCATCAGCCCCTACGACGCCGAGCTCTACGGCCACTGGTGGTACGAAGGGCCCCTCTTCCTCGACTTCCTCATCCGCAAGGCGGCGCGCGATCAGGAGGTCCTGGAATTGAAATCGCCCATCGATTACCTGGCCGAGTACCCCGAGCAGCAGCTCTCGCAGCCGCCGCTCTCGTCGTGGGGCGCGGGCGGATATGCGGCGGTGTGGCTCGACGAAGTCAATGACTGGATCTATCGATATCTCCACAAGGCCGAATCGCGGATGGTGGAGATGGCCCGGCTGCACCAGGACGCGAGCGGCGTCACCCGGCGCGCCTTGAACCAGGCGGCCCGCGAGCTGCTCCTGGCGCAGAGCTCGGACTGGGCCTTCATCATCAAGACCGGCACCATGGTGGACTACGCGGTCCGCCGGACCCGCGAGCACCTGCTGCGCTTCACCCGGATCTACGATCAGGTCAAGGGCAACGGCATCGACGAGCAGTGGCTCTCCAGCGTCGAGTCGCGGGACAATCTCTTTCCCGAGATCGACTACCGCGTCTATCGCCCAGCCTAACGCTTCCTCGGGCGCTTCCGGGCGGGCGCCTGCCTGCCTGTGGTCGCCACCAGCCGCGCTCATGCACAGATTCCCCTCTGTCCACTGCCGGACGGAGCGGAGCCTCATGAGCCAGGAGCCCTTGCGCGTCGCGCTGGTGTCGACGCCGTTCGTCAGCGTTCCGCCGCGCGGCTACGGCGGCACCGAACTGGTGGTGGGTGAATTGGCCCTGGCGCTGCGCGACCGTGGGGTGGAAGTCGTGGTCTACGCCACCGGCGACTCCGCGCTGCCGGGCATCGAAGTGCGCTCCTATTTCCAGGAGGCCCAGTGGCCTCCCGACCGCGACATCGAGCGCACCCACGCTGCCTGGGCGCTGCGCGACGCCGCCCGCGATCCGCAGGGCTTCGACGTCGTCCACGTCCACTCGCCCTGCGCTGTCGAGGTCGCGCGCCTCTCGCCCTATCCGGTGATCTGCACGCTGCACCACGACGCCGACCCCGAGCTCACCGACCTCTACCGCCGCGCCCCGCACGTCAAGCTCATCGGCATCAGCCGATCGCAGGCCCGCCACGAGCGCGCCAAGGTCTCGGGCGTCGTGCTGCACGGCCTCGACCCGTCGCGCTTCCCCCAGCTTCCCGAGCAGGGCTACCTGCTCTTCCTCGGGCGCTACGATCGGGTGAAGGGCGTGACCCAGGCCATCGAGGTGGCGGCCCGCGCCAACGTGCCGCTGGTGATGGCGGGCAAGCCCCACGAGGGGGATTACTTCGAAGAAGAGGTGAAGCCGCTCATCGAGGCGCACGGCATCCTCGACGTCGGGCCGGTGGGCGGCGCACAGAAGGCCGCGCTCATCGCCCGCGCCCGCGCGCTGCTCTTCCCCATCCAGTGGGAAGAGCCGTTCGGGCTGGTGATGATCGAGGCCATGCTCTGTGGCGTGCCGGTGCTGGCCACGGCCCGCGGCGCGGCGCCCGAGGTGGTCGAGGACGGCGTCACCGGCGTGCTCTGCGACGACCCCAACGAGCTGGTGGCGGCGGCGCGCATCGCCGACAAGCTCTTCGACCGCACGCGCATCCGCCAGATCGCCCAGCGGCGCTGGTCCTCGCAGCGCATGGCGCGCGACTACCTGCGCTTCTATCGCGCGGCCCAGACGCAGCGTTTGCTGGAAACCGACGTGGAGGAGCAGGACAGCGCGGCGGGGGGCTGATGGCGGACCGCGCGCTGGTCAGCATCGGGGCAGAGGAGCTGCTCGGCTACGACGACCTCGGGTCGCTGCCGGAGTCCACCGGCACCGACAAGCTGGTGCTCAAGCGGGGCAACCTCTTCGCCGTCACCGGCCGCCTGGGCGACATCTTCCCGCCCGGCGCCCGCGACCAGGGCGCTTACTTCGAGGACACCCGCTTCATCTCCAGCCTGCGCCTCACCGTCGCGGGCGGCCCTCCGGTGGTCCTCTCGACGCAGACCTCGGCCGAGTACACCTCGCAGGTGGACATGACCGTCACCAGCACGCACTTCGGCGGCGTCTTCGCCGACCCGGTCAACTTCCTCCACCTGCGCCGCGAGCAGCTCATCGACGAGCACTTCGTCGAGCGGCTCACCCTGACCAACTACCTGGTCCGCGACATCGACTACTGGATCGAATACGAGTTCGCCTGCGACTTCGCCGACCAGTTCGAGGTGCGCGGGGCCAAGCGGCGCGCGCGCGGCACCTACTTCCGCCCGCTGGTGGAAAAGGATCGGGTGCTCTGCGCCTACCAGGGCCGCGACGGCGTCCTCTACCGCACCGAGATCTTCTTTCCCACCCGCGCGCCCGACGAGATCTCCGGGCGCAAGGCCCGCTTCAACTTCCACCTCGGCCCCAACGAGAGCGCGACCCTCGAGCTGCACGCGCTGCCCTCGCTGCACGCGGTGCGCTCGGGCACCTCGGTGCGCGAGGCCGCCGACGCCGCCCGGCAGGAGGGCTTTCGTCCCCCGGCGCTGCTTTCCACCGAGCCCGAGAGCGGCTGGATCTTTCCCGGCTCGCATCCGTCCACGCATCCGCCGGCGCCGCGCCGCTTCGACGAGCGCGCCGCCCGCGCCCGCGCCGACTACCGCAGCTGGGCCGACTCCTCCGCCCGCATCCGCAGCAGCGAGGAGGCCTTCAACTGGGCGATCACCCAGGCGACCGCGGACCTCAAGGCGCTGACCATCCATTGGGAGGGCCGCAGGGTCATCTCCGCCGGCGTGCCCTGGTACGCTTCGCCCTTCGGCCGCGACGCGCTCATCACCGGCTTCCAGTCGCTGCTGCTCAACCCGGAGATCGCCCGGGACGCGCTGCTCTTCCTCGCTGCCCACCAGGGAAAGAAGGTCGACGAGTTCCGCGAGGAGGAGCCGGGCAAGATCCTCCACGAGATCCGCCGCGGCGAATTGGCGCGCACCGGGGAGGTGCCGCACACGCCCTATTACGGCAGCGTCGATTCGACCCCGCTATTCATTATTCTCTACACAGAATATCTCCAGTGGACCCACGACCGCGCCACCGGCGAGCAGCTGCTGCCCGCCGCCGAGGCGGCCCTGCGCTGGATCGAGGAGTACGGCGACAAGGATGGCGACGGCTTCGTCGAATACCAGCGCAAGTCCGAGCGCGGCCTCGTCAACCAGGGGTGGAAGGATTCGTACGACGGCGTTCCCCACC
>JANXXR010000502.1 GCA_025350525.1 Deltaproteobacteria bacterium | reverse complement strand
GACACCTTGCCGGCGCCGTTCAGGACGAAGCCGCTGCCGACGACGCGCTGCTCGAAAATGTTGTGCTGGTTGGGGAGGATGCAGGTGACGCCGGTGCGGATCGGTCCCTTGCCGCGCCTGAGCGGACCGGCGCCGCGGATGATGGTCGAGTGCCCGACCAGCACCCCCTCGACGTCGGTGATGGCGTTCCACTTTCCAGGCTTGAAGCGCCCGAGCGGGAGGCCCAGCTCGCGGGCGCGGAAGCGCTTCTCGGTGTTGTGGATCTGGGTGCGTTCGACGGGCCGCTTCACCCTTCTTGTCTAGCCTGCTTTTCCGGAGGCGGCTACTCGCGGTGGGCGCCGATGCGGCGCATGCCGATCAGATGACGGGCGGAACCGCCGGCGCGGTGCGCGGCTCCTCCGCGATCGGCGGCGGGCTGGAAGGCTGGGCGGCGTGGAAGCCGTTGGCGGGCTTGGTCTCCGCGGCGATGCGCGCCTCCGACGGAGCCCGCGCCTCGCTGCGCCGCTCGCGCTCGCGCTCCTTGTAACGGCGGATGGCGCCGGAGAGGATCTCGCTGATGAGCGGGTTGTAGTCGATGCCGGCCGCCTTCGCGATCAGCACCAGGTCGCTCCAGCCCGGCGTCAGCCCCGGCAGCGGATTGCACTCGAGGAAGTAGAGCTTGCCCTGCTCGTCCATGCGGAAATCCACCCGGGCGACGTCGCGGCAGCCGAGCGCGATGAAGCACTCGCGCGCGGCGCGCTCCAGCGCCTTGAGTTGTCCCGCCTCGAGGACGGGCGGCACGTCGTAGCGGATCTTCGACGACCAGTCCTGCTTGAACTCGAACGAATAGACCGGCCGCTTCTTGCTGGCGTCGAGGAAGACCACTTCCATGGGCGGCAGCACCTTGGGCCTGCGCTCCCCGAGCATTCCCACCGTGAACTCGCGCCCGCCGATGTAATCCTCGACCAGGGCCGGCTGATCATACTTGGCGATCATGGCCTGCGCCGCCGAGCGCAGCTCCGCCTCGTTCTCGACCACGCTGGTGGCGTGCACGCCTTTGGAGCTGCCCTCCGCCACCGGCTTGACGATGACCGGGAAGCGCAGGTCCTTGGGCAGCCGCTCCTTGCCGGTGGTCAGGGTGAAGAAGTTGGGCGTGAGGATGCCGTGCTGCCGCACGATCTTCTTCGCCAGTGCCTTGTCCAATGCAATATTCAATGCCGCCGGATCCGAGCCGCTATAGGGGATATCGAGCAATTCCAAGAGAGCGGGAACCTGCGATTCGCGATTGCGGCCCTTGATGCCCTCGGCCATGTTGAAGACCAGGTCCGGCTTCATCGCCTCGATCAGCGAGGGCAGGTCCGCCGTCGCCTCCAGGTCGATGACCTCGTGCCCGGCCGCCACGATGGCCTCGCGCACCGCCTGGATGGTCTTGGGCGAATCGTACTCGGCCTCCTCGTCGCGGGTGCCGTCGAGGGCCGGCTTGACCCGCTTGACGTTGAAGGTGAAGCCCACCCGTAGCGGGCCGGTCTTGCGCGGCGGCTTGTTGCGCGCCTTGCGCGGGTCGTTGATTCCCCAGCGGGCCACCGCCGACTCCACCACCTTGGCCAGGACGCCGTCGGTATGCAGGCCTTCCAAGGCCGCCGCGGCATAGATGCCCGCGCCCGGCTCCAATGAAGGCAGCGCATTGATTTCAATGAAATACACCTGCCCGTCCTCGGCGACGCGGAAGTCGATGCGTCCGAGGTCGCGCACGCCCAGCGCCTTGTAGGCCCGCCGCGCCTGCTCCTGCGCGCGCTCCAGCACATAGGCGGGAAACTCCGCCGGGCAGCGCACGTTGACGGCGTTGAAATGGACCGATTTCAAATCATAGTCGTAGATGCGATACCGCCGCTTGGCCAGCTCGGCCTCGTCGAAGACATATTCGACCGGGGTGAGCACGCCCGCGCTGGCCTTCTCCAGATAGGCGACGGTCAGGTCCTTGCCGGGGATGTATTCCTCGATGAGCACGCCGGCGGGAAACTTGGCGAGCTGCTTCTCCACCAGCGCCCGCAGCCGCGCCTTGTCCTCGACCACCGACTCCTGGCTGATGCCCTTCGACGAGCCTTCGAAGTTGGGCTTGACGATGACCGGGAAGCGCCAGCCGTCGAGCTTCAATTCCGACAGCTCCTCGATGAACTGCCCCTTGGGCGAGATGACGCCGTGCTCGCGCAGCACCAGCTTGGTGAGCGACTTGTCCAGCGTGACCGCCAAGACCCAGGCGTCGGAGCCGGTATAGGGAAAGCCCAGCTCGTCGAAGAGCGCCGGATAGAAGGCCTCGCGGAAGCGGCCGCGGCGGCCCTCGGCGGTATTGAAGATGAGGTCGGGCGCGTAGGCTTCGAGGCGCGCGGCGGTGCGGCTGGCGGGGCCGGAGACCTCGATGCGCTCGACGCGGTGGCCGAGGCGCTCCAAGGCGGCGGTGAGCGAGTCGATGGTCTCGCGGCTGTCGAACTCGGCCTCGTCTTCGGAGTCGGTGAGGCGCAGGTTGTGCGTCAGGGCCAGGCGCATGCTTGAGGTTCCTTGTCGGGCTGGACAGACTTTCGTGCGGCGCGCGAGGCCAGCGGGGCCGTCGCGCGAGGAGGTTCGACGGGCGGCGCTCGCGGCAGGCCGATGGCGATGGAGGCGTCGATCACCTGCGTGCCGGCGAGGAGATCGCCCAGACGGCGCTGGCCGAGATCGCGAGTTAGCGGCCGCAGCGCCACCCCGGCCTCCAGCAGCACCAGGCAGGCGAGCGCGGCAAAGGTCAGCGGCAGGGGCGCGCCGGCAGCGGCCGGCAACAGGCCCGTCACGAAGATGGCGTTGCGGACCATCGACTGCCGGTTGCCGCAGGGCCGCGGCCTGCCCAGCACCAACACTCTAAGACCGGTGAGCCGCTTGCCCAGGGAGCGCCCGGGCCCGAAGAGCGAGTCGCCGCAGAGGAGCAGCGCAGCCGAGAGGATCTGCCCCGCGCGCAGGTGTCCGCGGGGCACCAGCAGGAGCGGCGCGAGGGCCACGGCCAGGTCGAGGCTGCGCGCCACCGCGCGGCGGCGGAAGTCCGCCGGCGGATAGCCCGGGCTGGGAGGCCCTGCGTTATCCAACGTCATCGGCCTGCGCTTCCTCGCTGCGGGTGAAGAGCACGAAGGCCATGGCCGGGCGCTTCGACGACTCCCGCATGGCGAACTGCATACCCTCGAAGGTCCAGCCTTGCCCGGTCCACTCGTTGAGGATGGACTCCAGATTATCGTCGGTGACCGCGCTGGTCTCGACGATCTTCCACCGGGTGGACACGATTGCCTCCGCCCTTCGGCTGCGGCCCGTCGCCGGCAAAGCCGGCTCCTCCTCTTCAAGCGACATCTTGCAGCCAGCGCGCGGCGTCGACGGCGCTGTAGGTGAGGATGAGGTCGGCGCCGGCGCGCTTGATGGCGGTGAGGATCTCGAGGCAGACCCGGCGCTCGTCGATCCAGCCGTGCTGCGCCGCCGCCTTGAGCATCGAGTATTCGCCCGAGACGTTGTAGGCCGCGATCGGCAGGTTGCTGATGCGCTTCACCTCGGCGATGACGTCGAGGTAGGCGAGCGCCGGCTTGACCATGAGCATGTCGGCGCCCTCCTCCACGTCGAGCAGCGCTTCGCGGCGGGCCTCCCGCACGTTGCCGGGATCCATCTGGTAGCCGCGCCGGTCGCCCTCTTTGGGGGTGCTCTGGGCGGCGTCGCGAAACGGGCCGTAGAAGCCGCTGGCGTACTTGACCGCGTAGCTCAGGACCGCGGTCTCGCTCAGCCCGTGCTCGTCGAGGCCCTTGCGGATGGCGGCGACGCGGCCGTCCATCATGTCGCTGGGCGCGACGATGTCCGCCCCCGCCTGCGCATAGGCGACGGCGGCCCTCGCCAAGAGCGGCAGCGTGCGATCGTTGGCCACCGCCACGTGTCCGCGGGCGTCGCGCTCGAGCGGGCCGCAGTGGCCGTGATCGGTGTACTCGCACATGCAGACGTCGGCGACCAGCACCAGGTCGGGCAGCGCGTCCTTGAGCGCCTTGAAGGCGGTGCAGACCGGGCCGTCGGGATCCCAGGCGCTGGTGCCCTGCGCATCCTTCTGGTCGGGAATGCCGAAGAGGATCAGCGAGCGGACGCCGGACTTCCAGGCGCCGCGCGCCTCCTCGACGATCAGGTCCACCGAGAGCTGGGCGCAGCCGGGCATCGAGGCGATGGGCCGCCGCACGCCCTTGCCCGAGACGGCGAAGAGCGGAAGCATGAAGTCGCGCGGCCGCAGCTCGGTCTCGCGCACCAGCGAGCGCAGGGTCTCGGTGCGGCGGAGGCGGCGAGGTCGGTCGGCGGGAAAGGCCATGGGGGCGCACCGTATCCCCGCCACCGGCGCCGTTCAAGGCTTCCAGCGCACTCCCAGCGTGACGGCGTGCTCGCGCGCCTCGAGCAGGAGCGCGTCGGGGTTGCTGTTTCCCAGCACGGTGCTGCCGGAGAAGCTGGCGTGCCACCGGGTGAAGTCGTAGCCGATGTCCACGGCCGTCCTGGGCGAGAGGTCGATGGACACCTGGAGGCGGAAGCGAAGCTCGCTGGCGTCGGAGAGGACGCCCACGTTGGGCTGCGTGCCGTAGGCGATGGGGGTGAGCCCGCCCTCGAAGAAGGCGGACAAGGTCACCGCCGGCGCGACGCGGAACTCGAACTCGAGGTTGGAGGTGAAGCCGAGGATGCCGACCCGCGGCGCCCCGCCCTGCGCCTCGGTGCCCCGCTGGTAGCGGGTGATGAGGCCGGCGCTGGCGGTGACGGTGAGGCCCTGGTTGATGCGGGTGGCGGTGCCGCCGAGGGCGCGGGCGGTGAGGTCGAAGCCGTTGCTGCCGAGCCGGGCGCCCTGCGTGTCGGTGCGGAATTGGCCGCCTTCGATCTCGGCGCGGGCGAGCAGCTTCTCGCCGAAGAGCGTGGTCGTGTAGCGGCCCAGCGCGCGCAGCGCCTCGAAGGTGTCGGAGCCGAACTCGGAGCCCTTGCCGGTGTCGATGCGCACCGAGATGATGGTGGGCTTCCAGGCGATGAGGAAGCCGACCGGGATCGAGGAGGGCACGGAGATCGGGGTCTCCGGCGGCTCTTCCGCGGGCGTGGCAGCGGCGAGCGCGGGGGCGGCGGCGCAGAGGACGGCGAAGGACGCACACAGGCGAGCGAGGGAGCGCACGGATCGGACGATACCTTAGAATCAGCGGTAGGTGCCCGCCGTCTGGATCGCCGCGAGCACGGCGCGGGGCAACAGCTGCGACAGATTGCCGCCGGACTTGAGCAGGGCGCGGACCTGTGTCGACGAGACTTCGGGCAGCACCGGGCCCTGGCCGTCCGGATAGCCGCCCCGCTGCACCGGGATGACGCGGGCGAGCTGGGTGATGCGCTCGAAGTTCTTCCACTGCGGGCGCTCGGCGTTGAGATCGGTGCCCAGCACCAATGCCCACCGCGTGCCCGGATGCTGGCGGTGCAGGTACTCCAGGAGATCGACCGTGCGGGCCTCGCCCGACTCCTCCTCGGCGCGCGAGACGCGGGTGCGGGGCAGCTCGCGCGCGAGCGTTTCGCAGAGGGCGACGCGGTGCTCGAAGCTGCCCACGAACTGCTTGCCGAAGGGATGGGAGAAGACCGGCACCAGCCACAGTTCGTCGACGGGCTCGGTGGCGAGGACGTACGCCGCGGCCAGCAGGTGGCCGACGTGCGGGGGGTCGAAGCTGCCCCCGAAGAGAGCGACCTCAGGCATAGAGCAGGACCTTCTCGCGCGCGCCGAGGAAGGCCGCGCGCTCCGCGTCCCAGGCGGCGCACAGCTGCGCGACCGACCTGCCCTGCTCCACCTGGGCGCGGAATTGCGCGCTGCCCGCCAGCAGGTCGATGGCGGGTTTGTCGTCGACGAACTCGTACCGCTCGGTGCGCCAGCGGAACTGCGCCGGGTTTTGCGCCCGCGCCTGCACCAGGCAGGCGACGCCGAGGCGGACGGCGTCGAGGCCGCGCGCGTAGTGCAAATGGATTTGCACCCCGTGGCAGCGGACCTTCGCGTGCTTGTCCCAGGTGGGCGTGAAGGAGCAGGGGCGGAAGCGTACGCCGGGCAGCTTCTCCGCCCGCAGCGCCTCTGCGAGTTGCTCGCCGTCGAGCCAGGGCGCGCCGAAGAGCTCGAACGGGCGCGTGGTGCCGCGGCCCTCGGAGAGGTTGGTTCCTTCCAGCAGGCACATGCCCGGATAGACGAGCGCGGTCTCGGGCGTGGGCATGTTGGGCGAGGGCATCACCCAGGGCAGGCCGGTCTCGGAGAAGTGCTGGTCGCGCCGCCAGCCGCGCATTTCGATGACTTGCAGATCAGCGCCCCGGTTGATGAAGCGCGCGTACTCTCCGGCGGTCATCCCGTGGCGGGCGCAGACGGGCCACAGGCCCACGAAGGATTCGAAGCCCGGCTGGATGACGCCGCCCTCGACTGCGGCGCCGCCGATGGGGTTGGGCCGGTCGAGGACGATGAAGCGCAGCTTGTGCTTCGCCGCCGCCTGCAGCGCGAGGCCCATGGTGGCGAGGTACGTATAGTAGCGGCTGCCGACGTCCTGGATGTCGAAGACCAGCGCGTCGAGGCCCTCGAGCTGATGGTCCCGCGGCGTCAGGCTCTGGAAGTCCTTGCCGTAGAGCGAGTGGGCCGGAACGCCGGTGCGCGGGTCTTTGGCGTCCTCCACCTCCTCGAGATACTGCACGTCGCCGCGGACGCCGTGCTCGGGGCCGAAGAGCGCGGCGAGGGCGCCCGCTTCTTGCAGCACGTCGGCGAGGTGGCGCAGATCGGGCGTGACGCTGGTGGGATTCAAGATGGCGCCGACCCGCAGGCCTTTGACGGCCAGGACCAGTTCCGGGATGCCGAGGCGCACCATCAGTACGCGTTCCGCGAGAGGAAGCCGAAGGCCACCGTGCGCGCGAGGATGCGCAGGTCGAGCAGCAGCGACCAATGTTCTATGTAGTATAAATCGTATTCGACGCGCATCTGGATGCTGGTGTTGCCGCGCAGGCCGTGGATCTGCGCCCAGCCGGTCATTCCCGCTTTCACCATATGGCGCAGCTGATAGCGCGGAATGCGGCGGCGGAACTGGTCGATGAAGATGGGCCGCTCGGGGCGCGGGCCGACCAGGCTCATGTCACCCTGGAGGACGTTCCAGAGCTGCGGCAGCTCGTCGAGCGAGGTGCGGCGCAAAAAAGCGCCCAGCGGGGTGGTGCGCGTATCCTTGTCGCTGGCGAACTGCGGGCCTTTGGCCTCCGCGCCTTCGCGCATGGTGCGGAACTTGATCATGCGGAAGGGCTTGCCGTCGAGGCCGACGCGCTCCTGCCGGTAGAGCGCCGGCCCCGGGCTGCTCGCCTTGACCAGCAGCGCCAGCGCGGCGAGGAGCGGCGAGAGCGCGACCAGGAAGAGGGTCGAAAAGATCAGGTCGAAGATCCGCTTGGCGACGGCGTTGATGCCGAGCACGCCCGTGGACTGGAGGTTGACGATGGGCAGGCCGCCGAATTCCTCGAGACCGCCGAAGAGCGTGGCGTACTGGTAGACGTCGGGAACCAGCTTGACGTCGACGGTGGTGTCGGCGCAGACGTCCATCACCCGCGAGAGGTGGTGCATCGAGCGCGACGGCAGCGCCACCAGCACCTGGTCCACCACGCGGTCGCGCAGCACCTTTTGCAGGTCGCGGACGGTGCCGATCACTTCCACTCCCGCGACGCTGGTGCCGACGCGCTGCTGGGTGACGCTCAGGCAGCCGACGGCGGTGAGGCCCAGTTCCTTGTGCAGGTCCACCTGCTCCAGCACCTGCCGGGCGAGGCGGCCCGCGCCCAGCACCAGGATGAAGCGCTGGTTGTAGCCACGGCGCCGCAGCTCTTGCAGCAGCTCCTTGAAGAAGACGCGCTCCAGCGAGACGCCGAGGAAGGCCAGGCTGGTGAACATGCTCAGCATGCCGCGCGAGAAGCGCTGCTCGCCGATGAAGTACGTCAGCGCGACCAGCAGCAGGCCGGCGATGAGCGAAGCCTTGAAGACGGAGAACATCTCGTCGAGCGGCGTCTTCTGCCGCTGCGGGCGGTAGAGGCCGACGGCGTTGAAGGTGAACGGCCAGATGAAGGCGGCGAGCACGCCGACGAGGAAGGTCTCGCGCAGCGCCGGCAGCTCGGTATACGGCCAGGTCCGGGGCGAGCCGAAGCGCAGGCCCCACCCGCCCCAGAAGGCGCCGCCCACGATGAGCAGGTCGAGCGCCACGCGCAGGGCAGTGAGGAGCTGGTTGTGGCGCTTGAACATCGCGGGTTGGCCTAGCAATACCAGGCGGGCGGCGCAAGAGTGTGGCCACCCGCCGCGCGAGGGGGTCGGCCGGGCATGATCGCTACCGGGCTTGCCTCGCTGGGGCTCTCGCTGCAGTGGACGCTCTGGAGCCAGGCCGAGCGGCCCGCATACACCAGCGCGTCGACCGAAATTCCGGCGAAGTCCGACCAGTCGGTGGGCACGGTGGCGCTCTTGCTTTCGGTCGACTTCGCTCCCTTTCGCTGAACGCTTCCACTCGAGTCAGCGGTCCTAGTGCGAGAGCGCGACCTCCACCTGCGCCTTCTGGCAGCGGCCGCTGGCCTGCGTCTGGCACGCCTGCGAGAGCGCTCCGGACCAGTTCTGGTACCCGGCGGCGCTGAGCTGCAGCTCGCAGCCGAGGTGCGGGCCGTCGCCCAGGGACGAGAGGCCGAAGCGCCCGGCGCTGTCGGTGAGCGAGTTCGAGTCTTGCGCCTCCAAGTCCGAAGAGTCGTATCCGGCGCCGGCCACACCGGCGCAGCGGATGACGGCCAGGGCGCCGGAGACCGCCGCGCCCGACCGTGCGTCGCGCGCCGTGCCAGAGACTGACCAGGAGAAGCCGGTCTCCCAGCACCCGCAGAGGAGCACCGCAGCGAGGGCGCAGATCTTTTTCATGACTTCCTCCTTTGCAGGCGGACCACCGGCCCAAGCGCGCGGCCACCCGTCGCGTGGAGACTCTCGAGCGCACGACGTCAGCAGCAGCGGAGCCGAAGGTCGGAGTTGCGTATGGTGTCCCCGGATCTCCCGAAGGTCGGAGTTGCGTATGGTGTCCCCGGATCTCAACGGCGGGTCATGTCGAAGAGCTGGCTGGCCTGGGCGGCGACGAAGCCGTCGAAGCCGCCGTTGCGCTCGGCGATCTCGAGATAGGCATAGGGCCAGTCGCGCTCGCGCTCGCGGAGCTGCACGCGGCGCGGAGCCGCGCGGGTGGCGGTCTGGCGCAGTCCGGCGCCGGGCGCGCCCTCGATTTCGTCCTTCATGGGAATTCCCGCCTCCCGCATCTTGCGCTGCCACTCGGCGACGTCGGGCACGCTGGCGGTGAAGTGGTTGACCTCGCGCCCGAAGAGCAAGAGCCAGGCGCCGTACTGCGATTCGCGCTCCAGCTCGAGCAGCTCGTCCTCGCGCGGGCGCAAGTCCGGGCCGCAAAACCAGCCGGCGCTGCCGTCGTAGGGCGGGTCGGGCGGAAGCTGCGCCAGGATCTCGCGGGCCCGCGCCGACAGCTCTTTGATGCGCAGCTCGCTGACGAAGACGCGCGGCTCGCCGGGCTTGACGAGGTGGATGGCGTTCAGGTGCGTCTCGGGGAAGTCGTACTCCCCTGCCCGCTTCCAGCCGAGCTCCTCGAAGACGCGGGCGATGGGGCGCAGATCCAGCGAGCGGAAGGCGACGTGGTCGTTGCTGAACTTCCCGTGCGCCAGCTGCACGAAGGTCCGCGCGTACGGCACCTGCGCCGCGTACTTCTGCCAGAGCTGGTCGAGCAGGATCATGGGCGGAGTAGAGCACGGATGCGGTCGATCGCGTTGCGCAGCTCAGGCCCGAAGCGGCGCACGTCGAAGCGCTCGGCGTGGGCGCGGATCCGCGCGGGATCGGCCTGCAGCCTGTCGATGGCGGCGACGCCTTCGATGAGCGACTCGACGGTAGGCTCGGCGAAGAAGGCGCCGGTCTCGCCGTCGATCACGGTCTCGAGCGCGCCGCCGCGGCCCAGCGCCAGCACCGGGCGGCCCGCGGCCTGCGCCTCCACCGGGGCAATGCCAAAGTCTTCCTCGCCGGGTAGCACGAAGAAGCGCGCCCGCGCATAGAGCCCGGGCAGCGACTCGCCCGCGACGCTGCCGAGAAAGCGGACGCTGTCCCCGGCGAGGGCGCGCAGGCGGGGGAGCTCCGGCCCGTCGCCCGCGATCCAGAGCGGCCGCTTCAGCTGCGAGAAGGCGCGCACCGCCAGCTCGATGCGCTTGTACGGCACCAGCGCGGAGACGATGAGCGCGTAGTCGTCGGGGCCTTCCGCCGCGGGGACGAAGCGCCCCGTGTCCACGGGCGGGTAGACCACCGCGTCGGTCTCGCGGTTCCAGAAGCGCCGGATGCGGCCCTCGACGAAGCGGCTGTTGGCGACGAGCCCCTGCGCCCGCGCCGTCGAGCGGACGTCCCAGCTGCGCAGATACGGCGCCACCGCATGGGCGGCCAGCCGGGTCACGACGCCGGCGCGCCCGGGGCCGAAGTAGGCGTCGAACTGATCCCAGACGTACCGCATCGGCGTGTGGATATAGGAGACGTGGGTCGCGCCCTTCTCTGGCCTGCAGCCCTTGGCGACGGCGTGGCTGGTGGAGACGACCAGCTGGTAGCCGCGCAGGTCGAGGCTCTCGATGGCGGCGGGAAAGAGCGGCAGGTAATTTCGATACTGCGCTTTCGGCAAGCGGTCGAGGAAGCTCGCGGTGATGCGGTGCCGCCCGATGATGGGCCCGGACGACCCGGGCACGTGCACCAGCGTGAAGATGTCCGCCTCCGGATAGAGGAGGCAGAGCTGCTCCAGCACGCGCTCGCCGCCGCGCAGGCCGGTGAGCCAGTCGTGGACCAGGGCGACCTTCATCGCGCCGCCTCGCGGTAGGCCTCGAGGTGGCGGGCCGCGCAGGTGGCCCAGCTGAAGTCGCGGGCGCGGTCGAGGCCGCGTGCCGAGAGCTCCGCGCGCAGCCCGTCGTCGCCCAGCACGCGCAAGAGCGCCGACCGCAGCGCGGTGGCGTCGCCGCGCGGGACCTGCAGCGCCGCGCCGCCCGCGACTTCCATCAGCGCCGGATCGTCGCTGGCGATGCAGGGCGTGCCGCAGGCCATCGCTTCGGCGAGGGGGAGCCCGAAGCCTTCGTAGAGCGAGGGAAGGACCAGCACCGCCGCCTGTCGATAGAGCGCCAGAAGCTCGTCCTCCGAGACGTAGCCGGGAGCGCGCACGCCGGACGAGGCCGCGTGGCCGGGGCCTGCCAGCACCAGCTCGACGCCCGTGGGCATGGCGGCGCGCAGGGTGTCGAGGCCCTTGCGCGGACCTCCAGCGCCGGAGAAGAGCACGAAGCCGCCGCGCGGCCCTTCGCCCGGAGTGAAGCGCGCGTCGATGCCGTGGTGGATGGCGCGCACTCGGGCGGCCTCGACGCCGAGGTGCTCGACCACCTCGCGGGCGATGGCTTCGGTCGGCGTGATGATCCGCTGCGCCAGCCGCGCCCGGAAGAGGAGCGCCCGGGAGAAATGCCGCGCCCGCGCCGACTCCTGCGAGGCCGGGTGCAGCACAGTCGAGAGATCGTGGATGGTCACCACCACCGGCCCGCGAAAGCGCGGAGCAGCGTGGTTGGTCTCGTGATAGACGGTCAGCCCGCGCTGGCGTTCGCGCTCCAGCAGCACGGCGCGGCCCGCCTCGGCGAGGGCGTACGCAAAGGGAAGCCGCTTGACCACGGAGCGCAGCCCGCGTGCGGGAGCGCCGGGAAGGAAGAGGGGACGCGCCCGCAGGCCTTCGGGCCGCAGCGCCGCGAGCGCGTCGAGCAGGCCCGCGATGTACCGCCCGACCCCGGTGCGGGCGGCGGCCAGAGGAGCAGCGTTGATTCCGACGTCGATGAGGGACGGCAAGCGCCGATGGATGTAGCAAACAACGCGCCCCAGGTGCACGCCATCGTCGTCACCTGGAACGGAGCGCACCTTTTGCCCGACTGCCTGCGGGCGGTGCTCTTGCAACAGGGTCCTTTGCGGCTGCAGGTCGTCGTGGTGGACAACGGCTCGACCGACGGCACCGCCGCGCTCCTGGCGCAGGATTTTCCCTCGGTGGAGCACCTCAGGCTCGATACCAACCTCGGTTACGGGCGCGCCAACAACCAGGCGATGCGGCGAGCGCTGGACGCGGGCGCCGACTTCGTCGCGCTCATCAACAACGACGTCGAGCTGGAAGCCGGCTGGCTCTCGCGCCTGCTGGAAGCCGCGCAGGCGCAGCCGCAGGCGGGGCTGTTCACCGGCACCCTGCTCTTCCGCGACCAGCCTCTGGTCAACTCCACCGGCCTCGTCATCGACAGGCTGGGGCGCGCCATGGACCGCGACTTCCGGGTGCCGCTCGCGGCGCTGGCCAGGCAGGACGGGCCGGTCGCGGGAGTGAGCGGCGGCGCGGCGCTGCTGCGCGCTTCGATGCTGCGCGAGATCGGGCTCTTCGACCCCGCCTACTTCGCCTATTACGAGGACGCGGAGCTCTCGCTGCGGGCGTCCCGGCGCGGCTTCTCGAGTTGGTACGTCCGCGCGGCGACGGCGCTCCACCGCTTCAGCGCGACCTTTGGCCGGGGCACGCCCCAGCAGCGCTACCTGCTTGGACGCGGACACCTGCGCACGGTGGGCCTGCACCAGCCGCTCTACAAGGTCGCGGCGCTGGTGCCGCTGACCATCCTCTACCGGGTCGCCTTCAAGGCGCCGCTGGACTTGCTCAAGGCAAAGCCATCGCACGCGCTCGCCGAGCTGCGCGCCGCCGGAGCCGGCTTCCTCGACGTCCTGCACGCCTTGGGCAAGCGCCAGCGATAGCGAACCGCGTCTCTCACCGGTAGATCACCACCGCCGCCGTCGCCGCCCAGCCGAGCAGCGCGACCCAGAGGCCGCGATCGCGCAGGATGAGGTTGCCGGGATCGCCGCCGGCATCCAGCTGCACGACATGGTGCTGGTAGCGGAAGAGCGCGTAGATCACAAAGGGTACTGTGTATAAAAGGTTGGTGGTCCCGAAGTGCTCCACCGTCCGCTGCGACTGCGTATAGAGCGCATAGGAGACGATGGCCGCCCCCGAGAGCGCCGTCAGCCAGCTGTCCACCAGGGGCTTTTGGTAGTGCGAGAGCGCGGCGCGGTGGCTCTGCGCCGTCTCGCCCAGCAGCACCAGCTCGGCGCGGCGCTTGCCCAGGGCGAGAAAGAGCGCGAGCAGGAAGGTGCAGACCAGGAGCCAGGGCGAGATCTCGGCGTCGATGGCGGCGGCGCCCGCGGCGGCGCGCAGGACGAAGCCTAAGGCGACGATCATCACGTCGAGCAGGTAGACGCGCTTCAGGCCAAAGCTGTAGGCGAAGGTCGAGAGGAGGTAGCCCGCCACGATGGCGAGCGTGGCGCGGTTGAGCAGCGCGGCCCCGGCCAGCGCGGCAGCGGCCAGCACGACGCAGGCGGCGGCGGCGAGGCGCGGTGAGAGGCGCCCAGAGGCGATGGCGCGCAGCCGCTTCTGCGGATGGTGCGCGTCGGAGTTCCGGTCGGCGACGTCGTTGGCGAGATAGACCGCGCTCGCCGCCGCGCAAAAGACGGCGAAGACGGCCAGGACGCGAAGTTCCGCGGCGCGATCGAAGAGCCGCCCGGCGAAGACGATGCCGGCGAGGACGAAGACGTTCTTGATCCACTGCCGCGGGCGCATCGCCTCGAGGAGCGCGGGACTACGGGCCAGGGAGGGATTCATGGGCGCAGTCTAGAACGCGCAGTCTAGAACGACAGCTTCTTGAAGATGCGCTCGGGCAGCGAGCGGATGAGAAACATGACGATGCGCCAATACCCAGGCAGGTAAACGACGTCCGCCCCCGACTCCATCGCCCGGACGACGCCGCGGCCCACCGACTCTGCCGAGGCGAAGAGCGGCGTCTTGGGCAGGGCGGCAGTCATCGGAGTGTCCACGAAGCCGGGCTTGAGGGTGACGACGCGGACGCCGCGCCGGATGAGCTTCTGGCGCAGCGCGGAGAGGAAGGCGTCGAGCCCGGCCTTCGAGGCGCCGTAGATTCCGTTCTTGGCGCGCCCGCGATCGCCCGCCACCGAGGAGAGGGCGGCGATGCACGCGCCGGGCGGCAATTGCTCCCCGATCAAGGTGAGCAGCTGCGCGGGGCCGATCAGGTTGGTGCGCAGCACCCTCTCGATGGCGGCGGGCTCCACCTCGGCAGGATCGCCCAGCACGCCGTGCGCGAGCAGGACCCGGTCGAACGGCCGGACCAGGCGCCCGTAGAGCGAGGCGTCGTCGAGATCCTGCACCAGCGTCTCGACCGTGCCGCCGCGGGTGCGCAGGTCGCCGGCCACCGCCGAGAGCCGATCGCCGTTGCGCGCCACCAGCAGCAGCTCCTCGCCGCGCGCGGCCCAGAGGCGCGCCGCGGCCTGCGCGATGGCCGAGGTCGCGCCCAGCACCAGGATCTTCATCGCGAGACCCTGCGCCAGAAGGAGGAGGAGAAGGCCGGGTCCACGAAGGGCGTAAACTCCGCCACCCGCGGATACGAGCGCGCGAAGCTCTCGGCGGACATGCGCGCGTCCTTGGCCGGATAGAGCGCTCCGCCGGCGACCATCACCAGCTGCTCGAGCCGCTGGTAATGGGCGAAGGTCTCCTCGCCGCGGTTGGCGAGGTCGATGGCGACGGTGAAGCCCGGGCGCGGAAACGAGAGCATCCCCGGCGAGGGCAGGTCGCCGAACTTCTTCAGCACCGTGATGGGCGAGCCGGCGTGGAGCCGCGCCGCTGCGTCGAGGATGGCGCGGATGCCGTCGCGGGTGGGCACCACGCACTGGAACTGGAGGAAGCCGCGCTTTCCGTAGAGGCGGTTCCAGCGGCCGATGCCGTCGAGCGGAAAGAAGAACGGACGGTAGTGCACGCGCTTTCGTCCGGCGGCGAGCCGGTTCGCCGCGGAGTAGGCAGCGTTGAAGGCGCGGACGGTGAAGCCGTTGACGAGCGGCAGGTCGAAGGGCACCGAGGCCCGGAGGCGCGGCGGGCGGGCCCCGCCTTCCACCGCGTCGCCGCGAAAGAAGATGCCGCGGTGCGAGGCCGAGAGCACGTCGAGCCACGCCACCGTATAGGCGCTGCGCGCGTCGCTCTCGTCGGAGAGGGTGAAGAACTGGTCGAGCCCGGCGAAGGGAATCGACTCGACCTCGATGGCCGGGCCCGGCACCGGCATGAGCGCGATCTCCGCCCAGGTGACGAGCCCGGTGAGCCCCAGCCCACCGACGGTGGCGGCGAAGAGCGGATCTCCCGGCGCGCACTCGACGCGCCCGTCGCTCCGCACCAGCTCGAGCCGCCGGACGTGCCCCCCAAAAGTACCCGCCCGGTGGTGGTTCTTGCCGTGGATGTCGTTGGCGATGGCGCCGCCCACCGAGACCTGCTCGGTGCCGGGCACCACCGGAAGGAACCAGCCGCGGGGAACGGCGAAGTCGAGGATCTGCCGCAGCGTGACGCCGGCCTCGCAGCGCAGCACGCCGGCCTGGAAGTCGATGAAGCGGTCGAGCCCAAAGGTGTGCAGCAGCGTGCCGCCGTCGTTGAGGCAGGCGTCGCCGTAGCTGCGGCCCTGCCCGAAGGCGAGCACGGGGCGCTGCGGCGGAAGGCGCGCCTCGGAGCGCCAAGCGATCGGGATCTCGGCCGCGTGCGCCGCCGCCGGATAGCGCCCCCAGGATTCGGTCACTCCCGCCTTGTACTACGCCGCGCGGCGGATGGGCTCCGGATACGCGGCCCGCTGCGGCGTCCGGATGGTCACGATGCGCGCTGCCGCCAGCACCTTGAGCACCTGCCAGGTGGGGTCGATCTCGAACCACCGCGCGGCGAAGTTGGGGCTGGCGCCGTACTTGTGGTGGTTGTTCTGGAACAGCTCGCCCATGGTGAGCACGTCGATGGGCAGCGTGTTGCGGCTCTTGTCGCCGTTGTCGAACGACTGGTAGCCGTACTTGTGGCCGCACCAGTTGACGATGGCGCCGTGCACGGGGCCCATCACGAAGTGGAACGGCAGCATGAAGGCGATCTGCCACCAGTGGGTGGCGAAGGCGAAGTAGAACGCCGCGTAGGCGACGCTGAAGAGCACGCGCATAGGCCAGCTCTGCCCCAGGGTCACGTCGATCAGCTTCCACTCCGGCACGTCGCCGTCGAAGCGCGCCTCGGGCTTGACCCGGTCGTGGGCGTAGTCGTCGTACCGCTTCTTGGTGCGCCACATCATCGCCAGCGCGTTCTGGTGGAAGCCGGGGGCGTGCGGATCGTTCTCGGTGTCGCTGAAGGCGTGGTGCTCGCGGTGGAGGATCGCGTAGCCGCGCGGGTTCAGGTACGAGCTGCCCTGCACCAGCCAGGTGAGAAAGTGAATCACCTTCTCGGTGCGCGGGCTCATGGTGTACATCTTGTGCGCGGCGTAGCGGTGCTGGAACATGCTCTGGAAGAGCACGCTCAAGAGCCAGTGCGAGACGAAAAAGGCGTAGACCAACGGAGCCTCCAAGGGGAGGCAGGACTCTAGCGGCCCTCTGTCATCCTCCTGTCACCGCGAGGGGCCGGCCGCCTGTCAAGCAGGCTGCCCTGCGTCGATGACCGGGCCCGGCAGCGGTCCACGCTCGAGCTCCCGGTAGCGCTCCCACGCCTGCTCGATGGGACCGTCGGCAGCAAGCCTGCCATGGTGGAGCACCGCCGCACGGGGGCAGAGCAGCTTGGCGGCGTCCATGCTGTGCGAGACGTAGCAGAAGGTCACGCCCGCGGTCCGGAAGTCGGCGATGCGCTTGCGGCACTTCTCCTGGAAGCGCTCGTCGCCGACCGCCAGCACCTCGTCGATGATGAGGATGTCCGGCTCGACGTCCTGGGCGATGGCGAAGCCCAGCCGCGCGTACATTCCCGAGCTGTAGTTCTTGATGGGCATGTCGATGAAGTCGCCCAGCTCGGAGAACGCGATGATGCGGTCGAACTTGGCCTCCATCTGCCTGCGCGAGAAGCCCAGCAGCGCGCCGTTGAGGAAGATGTTGTCGCGGCCGGTCAGCTCGGCGTCGAAGCCCGCGCCCAGCTCGATCATGGGGCTGATGCGCCCCTGCGCCAGCACCTCGCCCTCGTTGGGCAGGAGCACCCCGGCGATGGTCTTGAGCAGCGTGCTCTTGCCGCTGCCGTTGTGGCCGACGAAGGCGATGGCCTCGCCCGGCGCGATCTCGAGCGAGACGTGCCGCAGCGCCCAGAACACCTCCGCCGAGCGCAGGTGGCGGAAGCGCTGCACCACCGCTTCTTTCAGGGTGGTGACCTTCTCGCGATAGACCCGGTAGGAGACGCCGGCGTCGCGGAGGCGGATCTCGCCGTTGCGCATCAACCACCCGCCCCGCTCTTGGGGGCACACGGCAGGTCAGGGCAGAGGGGCGGCGACAACTCGATCGTCATCATAGGTAGTGGATGTGGCGGGGAGCGAGGCGCTGGAAGATCCGGTAGCCGACGAAGAGCGTGAAGAGCGAGATGCCGGCGGCGATCTCCAGCGTCTGCGCCGCCGGCAGGCGCCCGTAGTAGACGGGCTCGCGGATGAGCGCGATCAGGTAGCTGAGGGGATTGAGCGCGAGGAAGGTCTGGAAGAGGCGGAACCACCACGCCTTGCTGTTCCCCAGCGCGCTCAGGTCGTAGAAGATCGGCGAGAGGTACATGAGCATCTGCAGCACCACCTCGGCGAGGTGCTTCACGTCGCGGAAGAAGACGGTGAAAGTCGCGAGCGCCAGCGTCACGCCGCTGGTGAAGCAGGTGAGCAGGATCACGCCCACGGGAAGGAAGAGGAGCGCGCGCGTGAATGGCTGCCGCAAAAAGAGCATGAGCAAGAAGAGCGGCACCACCGAGAGCGCCAGGTTGACCAGGTTCGAGCCCACCACCGAGAGCGGGAAGACCGCCTGCGGCACCCGCACCTTGCGGATCAGATCCTGGTTGGCCACCACCGAGTTGAGGCCCTGGACGAGCGCGGTCTGGAAGAAGAGCCAGGGCAAAAGCGCGCTGAGGAGGAAGACCGAGAAGTTCTTCTGCGCCACCGGCATGATGGTGCTGAAGACCACCGTGTAGACGATCATCAACAAGAGCGGGTTGAGCATGGTCCAGAGCAGACCGAAGACGCTGCGCTTGTAGCGGACCTTCAGCTCGCGGACGACCAGCAGCGCCACCAGCTGGCGGTAGTCGAAGAGCTCGGGGACGCCGCCGCGGCGCACCGGCGAAGACGCGGTCAAATCGGTGGTCACGCGCGGCCCTCCTCGAGAAAGCGGTCGAGGGCCAGGTCGAGCGGCAGCGGGACGCCGTCGCCGAGGAGCCGCCGCACCTTGTCGGTGCGCAGCGAGGAGCGCAGCGGGCGCGGGGCGGGCAGCCGCAGATCCGCCAGCCGCACCGGCTCGACCAGGGCCTCGTCCGCGCCCAGCTTGCGCGCCAGCGCGCGGCAGAACTCGACCCGGGTCACCGCCGAGGCGCCGGCGCAGTGGAAGATGCCCTGCGCGCCGCTGCGGTGGACGCCGATCACCATCTCGGCGGCGTTGTCGGCCAGCGTGGGCGTGACCACCTGATCGAGGAAGGCCTTCACCGGTTGCCCTTTGCGCAGGCTCTCGGCGGCGCTGCTGGCAAAGGTCCTGCGCAAGATTTGATATCCACTATAAATGACGGCGACGCGGCAGAGCGCGACGTCCGGCGCGAGGAGGAGCGCGGCCTCCTCGCCGGCCCGCTTGGTGCGCGCGTAGACGCCGCGGGGGTTGGGCGCGTCGTCCTCGGCGTAGTCGCCCTTCTCGCCGTCGAAGACGTAGTCGGTGGAGAGCGCGGTCAGGCGCGCCGACAAGCCGCGGCAGGCCAGCGCCGCCGCCTCGACCGCGCGGACGTTGAGCAGCCAGGCTTCGAGCGGATCCTTCTCGCAGGCGTCCACGTCGGTCATGGCCGCCGCGTGGATGACGCCCGAGGGCCGCAGCGATCCGATCAGCTCCGCCAGCTTCTCCGGGACGCGCAGGTCGAGGTCCACGTACTCGAAGTTGCCGGCGGCGCGTCGCGGCCCCCTTCCCACCCCCACCACGGCCGCCCCGGAATCCTGGAGCCGCGCCACGATGCGGCTGCCCACCATCCCGTTGGCGCCGGTGACGAGCGTGATCTTTGCGGCGCTGGCCACTCAGCGCGCCCCGTAGTTGCGCTCGTAGAAAGTCCGGTACTCGCCGGTGCGGACGCGCTCCCACCAGCCGCGGTTCTTCACGTACCAGTCCACCGTGCTGGCGAGTCCGTCGGCGAAAGCGATGCGAGGCGACCAGCCCAGCTCGCGCTGCGCCTTGGCCGCGTCGATGGCGTAGCGGCGGTCGTGCCCCGGGCGGTCCTGCACGTGCGCGATGAGGTCGCGTCCCTTGCCGAGGATCTCGAGCAGGCGCCCGACGATCTGGAGATTCGGCCACTCGTTGTCGGAGCCGAGGTTGTAGACCTCGCCCGCCCGGCCCTCCTCCAGCGCGGCCAGGAGCGCGCGGTTGTGATCCTCGACGTGGATCCAGTCGCGAACTTGCTGGCCGTCGCCGTAGACGGGCAGCTTCTTGTCCTCGAGCGCGTTGGCGATCATCAGCGGAATGAGCTTCTCCGGAAACTGGTACGGCCCGTAGTTGTTGGAGCAGCGGGTGACGACCACGTCCATTCCATAGGTGTGGCCGTACGCCAGCACCAGCAGATCGGCCGCCGCCTTCGAGGCGCTGTACGGGCTCGACGGCTGCAGCGGCGAGGCCTCGGTGAACCGGCCGGTCGCGCCCAGGGAGCCGTAGACCTCGTCGGTGGAGATCTGTACGAACCGCTTCACCTTCTCGGCCCGGGCGCAGTCGAGCATCACCTGCGTGCCGGAGACGTTGGTCTCGACGAAGATGCCCGGCCCGAGGATGCTGCGGTCGACGTGGCTCTCGGCGGCCAGGTTGAAGACGGCGTCGATCGCGTGCTCGCGCAGCAGGCTCGCCACCAACTCCGCGTCGGCGATGTCGCCGCGCACGAAGACGTGCCTTTTGTCGTCGCGCAGATCGGCCAGCGACTCGGCGTTGCCGGCGTAGGTGAGCTTGTCGAGGTTGACGACGGTCCAATGAGGCCGCTCGCGCCGCAGCAGCCGCACCAGGTTCGACCCGATAAAGCCCGCGCCCCCGGTGACCAGCACGTTCATGTGAAGGACTTCTCGGCGGCGCGCGCGTCGGTGGCGCGGCCGGTGACCAGCTCGTTGGCGGCGTGCAGCGAATCGAAGGTCCCCGCGTCGGTCCACCAGCCCGAGAGCCGGTCGCACTGCAGCGCCCCCGCGGCCAGGTAGTGGTTGTTGACGTCGGTGATCTCCAACTCGCCGCGCCCGCTGGGCTTGAGGGTGCGGATCACCTCGAAGACCTGCGCGTCGTAGAAGTAGATGCCCACCACCGCCAGGTCGCTCTTCGGCTCCTTGGGCTTCTCGACGATGCGCAGCACCCGGGTGCCTTCGATCTCGGCGACGCCGTAGCGCTGCGGATCGTGCACCTGCTTGAGCAGCAGCCGGGCGCCGCGGCCCTGGGCGGCGAAGGCCTGCACGTGCGGGGCGATCGAATCCTGGAAGATGTTGTCGCCGAGAATGACGCAGAGCAGATCCTGCCCGGCGAAGTTGCGCGCCAGGCCCAGCGCCTGGGCGATGCCGCCCGCCTCGTCCTGCACTTTGTAGGTGAAGCGGCAGCCGAAGTCCTTGCCGGAGCCGAGCAGGTTGACCACGTCGCCCATGTGATCGACGCCGGTGACGATGCAGATCTCGTCGATGCCCGCCTCGGTCAGCTTCTTGACCGGATGGAAGATCATCGGCTCGCGGCCGACCGGCAAGAGGTGCTTGTTGGTGACCTTGGTCAGCGGAAAGAGGCGCGAGCCCGTTCCGCCGGCGAGGATGACGCCCTTCATCGACTGCTCCTCTGCCGCGCTTTCGCGGCGGCGGCGTTCTGCCAGAAATCCGGAGGAGTGTCGACCCCGCAAGGCAGCGGCCGGGCCACCTTACCCGCGGCGAAATGCCAGCAGGGCCAAAAGCGCGCTGACCGCGGCCGGAATGGCGCCCGCAGTCCAGGGGCCGAGGGACCCGCCCAGCGAGACGGCGTGGGCCACGACCGAGGCGGCCCAGAGCACCATCGAGAGCGCGATGCCGGAGGCCACCGCGCCCGCGAGCGGCGTGCGGCGGCGCGGGCGCTGCAGGGTGAGGGCGATGCCCAGCGCGGCCAGGGCCGCCGGGACCACCTGCACCGGCTGCGCCAGCCGCTCGGCCAGCGCCAGCTCGTACTCGCGGGCGCGCTGGCCGGCGTGCTCGCGGCGGCCCACCTGCTCGCGCAGCTGGCGCCAGGGCAGCTGGCGCGGCCGGCCGCCCCGCAGCTCGAGGTCGGCGGCCGTCTCCGGAAAGATCTCCACCAGCACGTCGGCGCGCTGCTCTTCGATGGTGCCGCCCGGCCCGCCCTCGAGCCCGTAGGTGGTCACGGTGGCGTCGAAGAGCATGAAGCGCGAGCCGCCGACAGCAAGGCCCGCCGGCTCGATGCGCCGGGCGTCTATGCGCCGCGCGAGACGGAACGGCTTCGCCAGCTCGAGCACGGTGGCAGGCTCCCAGCCTCCGTCGCGCGGCGGACCCAGGTGGAAGATGCGCCCTTCCCTGCCGCGCAGCCACGACGAGCCCGTGTGGTAGGTGGCCCAGTCGCCCCAGCGGTTGAAGCGCTTGACCTGGATCTCCTCGGCGCGGGCGTCGGCGCTGATGACGACTTTTTCGCCCAGCCAGAAGAGCAGAACGCCCAGCACCGCCGCGAAGGCCGCCACCGGCGCCGCCAGTCGCAGCGGACGAACGCCCAGCGCGTAGAGGGCGGTCAGCTCGCCGCGCCGGGAGAGCAGCGTCACCAAGAGCGCCGCCGCGAGGATCAGCGCCGCCGGCGCCAGCTGGTAGCCCACCACCGCCGCCTTGTTGGCGTAGAGCTCGAGCACCGCCTTCCCCCAGGCGCGGCCGGAGAAGCCGTGGGCGCGGTCGGCGAAGTCGATGACCAGGTAGATGAGCACCACGCCGCCCAGCGTGGCCGCGAAGAGGCGGCCCAGCTGCGAGAGGACGAGGCGGTCGAGGTGGCCGCCCAGGCGTTGCCGGCCGGGGCGCAGTCAGCCCTCCGCCGCGGCGATGTCGCTGCGCAGCTGCTTGCCCGCGAAACGGATGCGCGCCGCCGCGCCGTACGCCCGCTCCCGCGCCTGCGCGGCGTTCGCGCCCAGCGCCGCGACGGTCAAGATGCGGCCCCCGGCGGTGGCGATCTTTCCCTGGTGCAGGCTGGTGCCGGCGTGGAGGACCCAGAGGTCCTCGCCCTCGGCGATGTCGTCGAGGCCGTCGATGGCGTCGTGCGGGCGCGGCGTGCCCGGATAGCCGTGCGCCGCCAGCACCACCGCGACCGCTGTACGGGGATCCCAGACAGGCTGCTCGCCTCCCAGCCGGCCCTGCGCGGCGGCGAGGAAGAGCGGCAGCGGATCGCTGCGCAGCTTGATGAGGATGGCCTGCGCCTCGGGATCGCCCAGCCGGCAGTTGAACTCCAGCACGCGCGGGCCGCGGGGAGTGAGCATGAGGCCGGCGTAGAGCGCGCCGACGAAGGGCGTCCCGCGGCGGGCCAGCTCGCGCACGGTGGGCAGGAGCACGGCGCGGACGGTCTCGGCGACCAGCGCCGGCGTTCCGTCGCGAGGCGGGCAGACGGCGCCCATGCCGCCGGTGTTGGGGCCCTGGTCGCCGTCGAGGAGCCGCTTGTGATCGCGGGCGGGAGGCAGCGGGAGCACGGAGGCGCCGTCACAGAGGGCGATGATGGAGATCTCGGGGCCTTCGAGCCGCTCTTCGATGAGCAGCTTCGCGCCTGGCCGCCACAGCTCGTCCACCGCCCGGGCCGCCTGCGCGCCGTCGTCGGCGACGATGACGCCCTTGCCCGCCGCGAGCCCGTCGAGCTTGACCACGCAGGCGCCCTGCGCGCGGGCGTAGTCGCGGGCCGGAGCAGCGTCTTCGAAGAGCGCCGCCGCCGCGGTGGGCACGCCGGCGGCGAGCATGATCTCCTTGGCGAAGGCCTTGGAGGCCTCGATGCGCGCCGCCGCCGCGACGGGACCAAAGCAGGGGACGCGGGCCTGCGCCATCCGGTCGGCCAGGCCGTCGGCGAGCGGCGCCTCGGGGCCGACGATGACGAGGTCGGGCCGC
The DNA here is from genome assembly GCA_025350525.1 of Deltaproteobacteria bacterium. Taxonomy (GTDB): domain Bacteria; phylum Myxococcota; class Myxococcia; order Myxococcales; family 40CM-4-68-19; genus 40CM-4-68-19. The sequence continues at coordinate 11,735 of JANXXR010000502.1, read as the reverse complement.
TCGGCCAGCGCGGCGGCGGCGAGTCCTTCGACGCCGGGTCCCTCAGGCTGCAGGCAGCGCGCGTCCCTGGCGATGCCGGGATTTCCGGGGATGCAGACGAGCTCGCGGTCCGTGCCGCCGAGGCGCAGCGCGCGGACCAGCGCATGTTCCCGCGCGCCTCCGCCGATGACGACGACCTTGGTTGGCATCGCCGGGCGCGCCTCAGTGACGGAAGTGCCGCACGCTGGTGAAGACCATGGCGATGCCCAGCTTGTCCGCGGCGGCGATCACCTCGTCGTCCCGCACCGACCCACCGGGCTGCGCCACCGCCGTCACTCCCGCCGCCGCCGCGGCCTCGAGCCCGTCGGGGAAGGGGAAGAAGGCGTCGGACCCGAGCGCCGCGCCCCGCGCCTTCTCACCAGCGCGCTGCGCCGCGATGCGCACCGAGTCCACCCGGTTGGTCTGCCCCATGCCGATGCCCACCGTGACCTCGCCGCGCGCCAGCACGATGGCGTTGGACTTCACGTGCTTGACCACGCTCCAGGCAAAGGCCAGCGACTCCAGCTCCTCCGACGTCGGCGCCCGCTTGGTCATGGTCCGCCAGCCGCGCGGGTCGGCCTCGGCCAGGTCGCGCTCCTGCAGCAAGAGGCCGCCGGGGACGCTGCGCAACTCGCGCGACTCCAGCGTCCAGCTGTCGCGCTTCTCGCCCAGCAGGGGCAGTTCAAGCAGGCGGAGCGACTTCTTTCCCTTCAGGGCCAGGAGCGCGCCCTCGTCGTAGCCGGGCGCGATCACCGCCTCGAGGAAGGTCTCCGCCAGCGCCGCTCCCGTGGCCGCGTCCACCACGTGCGAGAGCGCGACGATGCCGCCGAAGGCGCTGACCGGATCGGCGTCGCGCGCGAGGCGGTAGGCGTCGATCAGCTTCGCGGCACGCGCCACGCCGCACGGATTGGTGTGCTTGACCACCACCACGGCAGCGCGCCCCTTGGGCCCCTCGGCGTGCTCCTTGAGCGCCTCCAGCGCGGACGAGCCGTCGAGGATGTTGTTGTACGAGAGCTCCTTGCCCTGCAGCTGCTTCGCCGAGGCCAGCGTCGGCTCCTCGGGCTGCGGGACCGCGCCGTAGAAGGCCGCGCGCTGGTGCGGGTTCTCGCCGTAGCGCAGCGACTGCAGGCGGCGGAACTCGGGCAAAGGGGGCGACTCGGAGAAGCCCGCGCCCTCCTCCGGATGCGCCTTGGCCAGCTGCTCGGAGAGCCAGCCCGCGATGGCCGAATCGTAGGCCGCCGTGTGCGAGTACGCCCGGGCCTGCAGGCGCCTTCGGGTGCTCTCGTGGACTTCCTTCTTCTGCTGCAGTTCGGCCAGCACCATGGCGTAGTCGGCGGGGTCCACCAGCACCGTCACGTACTCGGCGTTCTTGGCCGCCGAGCGGATCATCGCCGGCCCGCCGATGTCGATGTTCTCGATGACCTCCTCGTAGGGCGCGCCCTTCCGCACCGTCTCGCGGAAGGGATAGAGGTTGACCACCAACAGATCGATGGGGAGCACGCTCTGCGCCTGCATGTCGGCCTGATCGGCGGCGAGCTTGCGCCGGGCGAGGAGGCCGCCGTGGATCTTCGGGTGCAGCGTCTTCACCCGGCCGCCCAGCATCTCGGGCGCGCCGGTGAAGTCCTGCACCTGCTTGACCGCGATGCCCTCCTTGGCGAGCGCCGCCGCCGTCCCGCCGGTGGAGAGGATTTCGATGCCCAGCGACACGAGGCCGCGGGCAAATTCGACGAGACCCGTCTTGTCGGAGACCGAGAGCAGCGCACGGGCAATGGCCATGCGCGGCTCCATACCACAGGGCCGCGGCGATCTGCCGCTCGTCTGAGCCCGCGCCGGGCGTATGCTCTTTTCATGAGCGCAGCCATCGTGCGTCCACGCCTGCAGTTCGCGGCGGTGCTGGCCTTCGTGCTGGCCGCCGAGAGCGCCGTGCTGGCCTCGCGCGCCTTCGCGCTGCATCCGCTGCCCCTGCGGCTGGCGGTGATCTTCGATCTCTGCACGGTGGCGCCGCTCGCCTGGTGGCTGCTGGTGGTCCGGCGCGGGCTGGCCCGTCCTCGGACCGTGGCGCGGGTCGCGCTTCTCGCCATCGCGCTCTGTGCGGCGATCTTCGGCCGCGAGGTGCGGCTGCTGGCGGTGCCGCTCGAGCTGGCCTTGATCTGGCTCGCAGTCGCTTCGGTACGCCGCGCGCTGCAGGCGCGGACCTCGCCCGATGCGGCCACCGCGCTGCGCCTGGGCTTCTCGGACGCTCTCGGCGACCACCCGGCCGCCCGCGCGGTGGCCGCCGAGTTCTCGGTCTTCTGGTACGCGCTCTTCTCCTGGGGCCGCACCGCGCCTTCGGGCTTCACCGCGTACAAGCGCGCGGGCTGGATCGCCATCTACGTCGCGCTCGGCATCGCCGTCCTCGCCGAGGGCATCCCGCTCCACTTCGTCCTCCCGCGCGGCTGGGCCATCGCCAGCGCCGTGATGCATCTGTATACGGCGCTGTGGCTGATCGGGGACCTGCGCGCGATGGTGCTGCGGCCCATCACCGTCGAGGGCGGCGTCCTGCACCTGCGCCTCGGGTTGAAGTGGGAGGCAGACATCGCCATTGCGGAGATCGACTCCGCCGCGCTCGGCAGCCGCGTCGAGGGCCAGAAGCTCGCCGTCCTCGGCTCGCCGAACCTCATCCTGCGCTTGCGCCGTCCCATCCAGCTGCACGGCCTCTTCGGCATCCGCCGCACCGCGCAGACGCTCTCGCTGCAAGTGGACGACCCGCAGGGCCTGCACGACGCGCTCTCCGCCAGTCTCTAGAGGTCCTTGCGGAAACAGCGGACGGCGCCCGCGTCCGAGAAGCCGAGCGCGAGGTGGGCCGCGGCGCTGTCCTGGTTGTCCGCCTGCGTGTCGGAGGCGAACTCGGTGCAGCCCTGCGCGCGGCCCCACGCTTCCGCCGCGGCCACGAGGGCACGCCCGATCCCGCGGCGGCGCCAGGAGGGCGCGACGTACCAGCCCTCGAGGAAAGCGATGCGATCGGTCGCGCAGTCCTCGGCGTAGTGCCGGATCGACAGCTCGGCGAAGCCGACCAGCTCTCCGCCTTCCTCCGCCACCAGCTGAGCCAGGGCGTGACGCGACTGGCCGGCGAAGAAGGCGGCCAGGTCGGCCTCATGCAGGGCGGTGTCCTCGGGCCAGAGCGCGAGCCGCATGCGCAGCAGAGCGGCGAAGTCGCTCGGCACTGCGTGCCGCACCATCCCGGCTACTCGTCTTCCTGATCCAGCGCCGCGCGGGCCGCGTCGATCTCGGCCTGCGACTTGGGCTCGTCGTCGCAGAGGACCCGCAGCTTGGTGAGCCCGCGCATCTCCAGCTGGCGGACCCGTTCGCGGGTCAGGTTCATGATCACGCCCACCTCCTCGAGCGTGATGCCCTGCTTGTCGGCCACGTCGAGGGCGCAGGTCTCGGCCAGCTCCCACAATTCCTTGTCGGGGAAGTTCATCTTCACCGACCCGGTGCGCGGGTTGACGTCCACGTAGAGGTTGTACTTGCAGGAGACGTAGGGGCAGGGCCGCTCGCCCTCGGCGCAGTCGCCGCGGACCTTGGGGCGGGTGGCGTCCAGCTCGGTCATCAGCGACTGCAGCTCCGGATCGGAACCGCCCAGCGCCTTCTGCTGCCGGAACATGCGCGCCATCTCCTTGCGGCTCATGGTGCGCGCGCGCTGGCGCGGCTTGTCGCCCTCGGAATCGGGCACCGGGCCTGCGTCGACGGGCTGTTCGTTCCTCTTGGGCTCGCTCATCGGCTACCCCTTCCCGGGTTCTTCGCGGGCGGTGATTTCGGAGACCGTGCGTTCGATGTCCTTGACGAAGTCCTTGGCCTGACGCCGGCTGCCTTCGAGCAGCCGCTCCAGCTCGCGGCGCCGCGACGGCTTCAGCTCCGGCTTCTCCAGCAGCGACTTGTCCAGCGCGATGAAGAGCTCGTCGAGCGAGCGCTCCACCCCGTCGAGCTGGCCGCGGAAGAAAATAAACGACCGCCGGATGTCCTCGAGCGTCATCCCTTCGTCCATCAGCGACTTGATCAGGCTGATGCGGCGCACGGCGGCGGCGGGATAGAGCCCGTGCGAGCCGCGGTGCTTGCCCTTCTCGCCCACCCGCCGGCTGCGCGGCAAGAGGCCCAGCTGGACGTACTTGCGGAAGGTGGCCTGGGCCAGCTTGACGCCGCGGGGCTCGAAGAACTCGACGATCTGGCCGGCGCTGATCCCTTGCGGGAAGTGCTCCTCCAGCGCGTCGAACTCGTCGGATTCGCGCTGCGCCATTGCCACCTCGACGTGGAAAGTCTCTGCAGTCTCCACCCGGCCCCCTCCATCCCCCGCGATTCAGTGGCATCGCGTGAATGCATTCGCAGGAGTAGCGTATCTTGAATACCGTGTCAACCCCGCGGCGCGGTTATTCGCTGAGGTCGACTTCCAGCCGGTGCTCGGTGTGGTCGCGGATGGTGACCTCGGACGCGCGCCAATGCTCCATCCGCGGCGAGCCGATGCGCACCGCGTGCCGGCCGACGGGAAGCTCGAGGAGGAAGGGCGTCATCCCGCGCAGGCGGCCGTCGACGTAGACCTCGGCCTCCACCGGCCGCGAGGTCACCCGCAGCTCGCCGTGCGCCGGCGCTGGAGTCCCGATGATGGCCGCCGAGAGGAGCGTCTCGCCCCGCGACGCTGAGCGCAGCAGCAGAAGCGGCAGCGCGATGACGAGGAGCGCCGCTCCCGCCGCCACCAGCTTGACCGTCTTGCGCACCGGCGGCGGCACCGAGGGAAAGAGCTGCGGCTCCGGCCCGATGCGGGTGCTGTCCTCCGCGGCCGGCCGTCCCGCGGGAACCAGGTCCGCGCGGGTGGACAGCCCCGGGCTGGTCTTCTGCGTCACCAGCGCCTCGGGCGCGTACTCCTGCAGCCACCGGGCGAGGGCGCCGTCGGGGTCGGCCGGCGGCGGGCAGGCGGCATGGAGCGCCGCCGCCAGCTGCGAGGCCGTGGCGTAGCGGTCGAGCGGATCTTCCGCGGTCGCCTTGTCGAGGACGGCGCGAAGTTCCGCGCCGGTGCCCAGGTCCGCTGCCTCCGCCACCAGCCGGCCGAGGGAAAAGATGTCCGCCTGTGGCCCGACCTCGCGTCCCAGCGCCTGCTCCGGCGCCATGTAGCCGCGCTTGCCCTTGGGCGCGACGCCGGGCTCGGTGGTCTCGGTGTTTCCCTCGGCGCGAGCCACGCCGAAGTCGCCCAGGTAGACCGCCCCCGAGCGCGAGAGCAGCACGTTGTCGGGCGCCACGTCGCGGTGCACGAGGCGCAGCGGTTCGCCCTCGCGGCCAACCGCCGTATGCGCCGCGTGCAGCGCCCGGGCCACCTGCGCGCCGACGTGCGCGGCGAGGTTCTCCGGCAAGACCGCACGGTGCCGGCGGGCCAGCTTGAGCACGGTGCGCAGCGAGGCGCCGTCGACGAACTCCAGCACGAAGATGGGCCCGTGCTCCTCGGTCTCGAGGTAGTCGATGGCGACCACGATGCCCGGATGGTGGAGCAGCCCGACCACCGCGCCTCGTCCGCCAACATGGCCGACAGCCGCGGGTCGCCGCGCCGCTCCGGGGCCAGGACCTTGACGACCACCCGGCGGCGGTAGGCGCCGGCCCCCTGCATCTCGGCGAGCCACACCTCGCCCATGCCCCCGAGACCGAGCCGCTGCTCGAGGAGGTAACGGCCGCCGATGACCTCGCCAGACCGCAGTTGACAGACCCTCCCGCGTACTTACTGTACCGCCGCAGCGCGGCTCGCACCTAGACGCCGCAAGCGGAAATTTCGGGAGACAAAGGCAATGGCGAAGAAGATCATCGGAATCGACCTCGGCACCACCAACTCCGTCGTGGCCATCATGGAAGGCCGCGACCCGAAGGTGATCGAAAACGAGGAGGGCAGCCGCATCACCCCTTCCGTGGTCGGCTTCTCCAAGGACGGCGAGATCCTCGTCGGGCAGGTGGCGCGGCGTCAGGCCATCACCAACCCCGAGAACACCGTCTACTCCATCAAGCGCTTCATGGGCCGCAAGTTCGAGGAGACCTCGAGCGAGCAGAAGCGCGTGCCCTACAAGGTCGTCCGGGACGACAAGGGCGACGCCGCGGTCGAGATCGCCGGCAAGAAGTGGAGCCCGCCCGAGATCAGCGCCAAGGTCTTGCAGAAGCTGAAGCGCGCCGCCGAGAACTATCTGAGCGACACCGTGACCGAGGCCGTGATCACGGTCCCTGCGTATTTCAACGACGCCCAGCGCCAGGCCACCAAGGACGCGGGCCGCATCGCCGGCCTCGAAGTCCGCCGCATCATCAACGAGCCCACCGCCGCCGCGCTCGCCTACGGCCTCGACAAGAAGAAGGACGAGATCGTCGCCGTCTTCGACTACGGCGGCGGAACCTTCGATATCTCGGTGCTGGAGGTCGGCGAGAACATCGTCGAGGTGGTCGCCACCAACGGCGACACGCACCTCGGCGGCGACGACATGGATCAGAAGATCATCGACTGGCTGATCCAGGAGTTCAAGACCGAGAGCGGCCTCGACATCTCCAAGGACAAGATGGTGCTGCAGCGCCTCAAGGAGGCGGCCGAGAAGGCCAAGATCGAGCTCTCCAGCACCATGGAGACCGAGATCAACCTGCCCTTCCTGACCGCCGACGCGAGCGGCCCCAAGCACCTGGTCAAGAAGCTGTCGCGCTCGAAGTTCGAGCAGATGTGCGACGACCTCTTCCAGCGCGCCCTCGAGCCCACCAAGAAGTGCCTCGCCGACTCGAAGAAGAGCCCCAAGGAGATCGACGAGATCATCCTGGTGGGCGGCGCCACCCGCGTGCCCAAGCTGCAGCAGATCGTCAAGGACTTCTTCGGCAAGGAGCCCAACCGCTCGGTCAACCCCGACGAGGTGGTGGCCATCGGCGCCGCGGTGCAGGGCGGCGTGCTCACCGGCGAGGTGAAGGACATCCTGCTCCTGGACGTCACCCCGCTCTCGTTGTCGATCGAGACGCTGGGCGGAGTGGCCACGCCGCTCATCCCGCGCAACACCACCATTCCCACCAAGAAGTCGGAAGTCTTCTCCACCGCGGCCGACGGGCAGACCAGCGTGGAGGTCCACGTGCTCCAGGGCGAGCGCCCCATGGCGCGGGACAACAAGACGCTGGGCCGCTTCCACCTCGACGGAATTCCGGGGGCGCCCCGCGGCGTGCCGCAGATCGAGGTGACCTTCGACATCGACGCCAACGGCATCGTGCACGTGGTGGCCAAGGACCGCGCCACCTCCAAGGAGAACAAGATCACCATCACCTCCTCGAGCGGCCTCTCCAAGGAGGACGTGGAGAAGGCGGTCAAGGAAGCCCAGTCGCACGAGGCCGAGGACAAGGCGCGGCGCGAGGAGATCGAGGTCCGCAACAAGGCCGACAACCTCGCCTACTCCACCGAGAAGTCGCTGAAGGACCTGGGTGACAAGGTTCCGGCGGAGACCCGGACCGACCTCGAGGCAAAGCTCAAGGCGGTTCGCGACGCGCTGGCCGGCACGGACGCCGAGGCGATCAAGACCACCACCGAGTCGCTGATGCAGGCGTCGCACAAGATGGCCGAGGAGGCCTACAAGGCTACCGGCAGCGCGCCGGGCGCAGCCGGCCCCGAGGCGGGCGCTGCAGGCGGACCGGCGGCGGGCGCGGCCCCGGGCGGCGAGCCCAAGAAGGACGACGTGGTCGACGCCGAGTTCGAGGAGCAGAAGTAGCCTCTTGAAGATCGTCACCTGGAACGTCAACGGGATCCGGGCTCGCGCTGCCGAGGTGCACAAGCTCCTCGAGCGCGAGCAGCCCGACGTGGTCTGCCTTCAGGAGATCAAGGCTTCGCCCGAGCACGTGCCGGAGGCGCTCTGTGCCATCGACTACTGGAGCTTCTGGCACGGCCACAAGGGCTACTCTGGCGTGGCGCTGCTGCTGCGCAAGGCCACTTTCCCGGGCCGCCCGCGCTTCTCGCATCCCGAGTTCGATCGCGAGACGCGCGTGGTGCAGGCGGAAGTGGGCGACCTCGCTTTCGCCTCGATCTACGTCCCCAACGGCGGCAAGGACTTCGACGCCAAGCTGCGCTTTCTCGAGGGGCTGGAGAAGTTCGCGGCCTCGCGACGCACGGCGCGCGTGGTGCTTTGCGGCGATCTCAACGTCGCCCTCGAAGAGCGCGACGTCCATGTCAAGCTGCGCAAGGAAGGGCAGATCGGCACCACCGCCGTCGAGCGCGCGCTCCTCGGCAAGATCATCGCGCATGGGCTCGTCGATCTCGCCCGCAAGTTCGCTCCCGACGACGACAACCTCTTCACCTGGTGGGCGCCGTGGCGGAACCAGAAGGAGCGCAACATCGGCTGGCGCATCGATTACGTGCTGGCCAGCGCGGGGCTCGCGGACAAGGCGCGGTCGACGGAAAGCCTGCGCGAGTTTGGCACCAGCGATCACGGCCCGGTGGTGGCGGGCTTCGAGGTGGCGCCGCCGCAATACCAGGGCGCGCCCGAGCCCGCCGCGGCCGGCCAGATCCCGCTGCTCTGAGTGACTGGGCGCTGCGACTGCCGGCGTCAGAGGGGCGGCGGGCGCTGACCGCCGCCGGGCGTCTTCGTCAGATCCTCGCGCACCGCGTTGATCTGCGCACCGGCTAGCAAGAACGCCGCCGAGATCCACATCCAGAGCAGCATGACGATGGCGCCGCCGATCGCGCCGTAGGTCTTGTTGTACTCGCCGAAATGGGCCACGTAGAACGAGAAGCCTCAGGAGGCGAGCAACCAGCGGCGACGGCCACGACGGAGCCCGGCGTGAAGAGCCGGAAGCGCTGCTTCACGTTGGAGAGGCACCTGGTACAGGGTCGCCCAGACGAAGGCGATGAGCAGGCCGGCGACTGGAAGCCGGAGCCAATGCACGACTCGCGCGACCGGGCCTCCGAAGGCGCTGGCGATCGGCCCCGCGGCGACGCCGACGAGAGCGGCGAGGAGGACCAGAGCGCCTCCGCCCAGCGTCGCCGCCATGGCGATGGCGCGGGTCTTCCAGAAGGGACGGCTGTCTTCGACGTGATGGAGGGCGTTGAGGCCATCCATCAGGGAAACGATGCCCCCGGAGGCGGACCAGATGGCGCCGACGAAGCCGATGGTGAGCAGGCCGGCGTTGTGCCCGCGGTTGATGTCCCGGATCTGCTGCGCGATGATGCGGCTCGCATCCTCGGGCGCCACCTGGGAGACCTCCCGGATGAACTGCTCCACCTGGTTCGGCTGCAATACCATCCCCGTCAGCGTGACCAGAAAGAGCAGGAAGGGAAAGAGGGCGAGGACGCCGTAGAACGTCAGCGCCGCGGCCAGGTCCATCACCTTGTCCTTGAGAAACCTGTCCTTGAGAACCCGGAAGAAGTCCTTCCACGCCAACGCATTTTCCTGGCTGGCCACGGCGACCTCCAACCTCTCCCCGCCTACGATATTGGACCCGGCGTCAGCGCCGAAGTGATCCGTCATCTCTTTCCCGCGCGGAAGAGGAAGGCGCAGACGAGGCCGATCAAGAGGAGCGCCGCCGAAAGTCCCCAGAGCCCCGGAAGGCGCGGCGCCATCGACCTGGGCGCGGCATGGAGCGCGACCAGCGCGGCGATGACCACGCCCGCGACCTTCTCCGGCGACCAGGCCCAAGGCTGCCAGCACGCCCGCGTCGGCGGCCTCGGCTGCAGGCAGGCGAGCGCCCACCAGCGCGCGCTGTCCCGAAAGCACGCCCTCGATGATGGTCTTCATCAGCGTCGCCTGCGGAGCCGGGCAGCTCCCGGGAGCCGAAGGTGTAGGCGTTCCCGAGCAAGAGGACGGTGGCCGCCACCGCCCAGCAGGCGAACGCGGCCCCGATCAACTGGCCGAGTTGCTGGCGCGCCGGGGTTGCGCCGACCAGGTAGCCCGTCTTCAGGTCCTGGGAGATGTCTCCCGCCTTGGACGCGGCGATGGCGACGATGGTGCCGATGGTGAGCACGGCGGCTCGCGCCTCGAGCGAGGTCCAGCCGAAGAAGGCAAACACCGACGCGGTCCCGAGCAAGGTCACCAGCGTGATTCCCGAGGTCGGCTGCGAGCTCACGCCGACGAGCCCGACGATGCGGGCCGCGACCGCGACGAAGAGGATGCCGAAGAAGCCGACGCCGCCCGCGCAGACCAGGCGTGCGCCTGTGGACGGAACGGCGATATCTGCCCTATGGCTCCCTCAGAGCCAACCGATTTGAAGTCTCGCGGGGACGTAGGGCAGAGAGTGGTTGACACAGGCTCGCCGGGCCGCTGCGCTCACAAGATTTCACGGCTCGAATGCCCGGCGGCTCCTGGCCCTGATCGAAGCAAACCGCTCGTCGAGGACAACCGCGGCGCGCATCGGTCCGGAGTTTCGAATTCTGCGCCGCGCTGATTGACGCAATGCGTTTTGACCGCCGAGATCCAACGTGGTTGCGTCCGCGGTGATCGAACTTTAGGGGCGAGGAAGGGACCGATGGCGCTTCCGACGATAGCCTGGGTTGCCGACGATGGCGGTGGAGTCCAGCCTCTGCCTCACGTTTACGCAGGCACCTCGAGCGGCAACCTTTGGCCGGACATTGGCGTCGAGGTCATCTCTTCCCACAAGGGGGCCGAGCTTCCGCCGGGACACCTCCTTCGGCACGTGGTTGCGATCTCGATCGAGCCCCATTTTCTGGAATTGAGTTGGTCTGGGGGCCCACGCTTTTCAGGCATTGCTCCGGCCGGTGCCGTGACCGTGTTTCCTGCTGCGAGGTCGTACGTCGCGCGCTGGGAGCGTCCCACGCACAGCCTGATGCTGCAGATCGACGCTCCCTTCGCCGCTGCCGCAGTGGCCGAGGATGGCGATCACGCCGTCGACCTGCAGCCCGTCTTCGCGGAGAAGGACCCCTTCGCAGCGCAAATGGTTCACGCATTGCACGATCTGGCGCGGGATGAGCACGGCACCGCTTGCAGCTACGGTCAGACACTCGCGATGGCGGTCGCCGCGCACGTCGCTCAGCGCTATGGCTCGAGCGGTGAACGGTGGCGTCCAGCGCCTCTGCCGTCGCCGCTCGACGCAACCAAGCTGCGCCGGATCGACGAATTCATCGACGCGCGCCTCGACACGCAGGTGTCGCTGGGTGCTCTCGCTGCCCTGAACGGGATGAGCGTCTTCCGGTTCGCGCGGCTTTTCAAACTGGCGACGGGGATACCGCCGCACCAGTACGTTTTGCGCCGGCGCATCGAGCGAGCCAAGTCGATGCTCAGAACTGCCGTTGCAACGGTGGCGGACGTGGCCCTGCAATGCGGGTTTGCGAGCCAGAGCCACTTCACCGATGCGTTCCACCGAGCTGTCGGAACCACGCCTGGTCGGTTTCGCGAGGCCGCCCGGTAGCCGGTAGCGCCACAAGATTTTGATAGTTCCGCGCAAGAATCCGGAAGATCCGGCGCGCGACGCCGGGCACTCTGCGCATCTCCGCATCTCCAGACAACGATAGAGAACCATCGGGAACTGGGATGGGACCGGTGCGAAGACCTTGCAACGCGAGCATTCGTCTCGCCTGACTCTTGAACGGAGACAACGATGACCATGAAGATCGCAACCAAAGCATCCAGCGCCTTCCGCGCGCCCCTGCTGGCAGTGGCAATCGTATCGCTCTGCTGGAGCGCCGCGGGTGCAGCCAACGCCAGCGCGCCAGGGAAGGTTTTCTTGCACGTCACGCGCGACGAGATCAT
>JANXXR010000498.1 GCA_025350525.1 Deltaproteobacteria bacterium | reverse complement strand
GACCGTCGGCGGCAACCCCAAACTGCAGCCGGAGACCGCCAAGATCGGAACGGTCGGCGTGGTCTTCGAGCCGACCTTCGCCAAGAACTTCTCCCTGACCGCGGACTACTGGAGGGTGGACCTGACCAAGGACATCGGTATCATCACCACGCCGATCATCCTGGCGGGTTGCTACCCGGCGGTGAATGGTTCAACCGCCGCGCCCAATCAAGACTACTGCAACCTGATCCAGCGCAGCGCCACGACCGGGCAACTCAACAACGTGAACGACCTCAACCAGAACGTCGGCTCGCTGACCACCAGCGGAATCGACCTGTCGGCCCGCTACCTTCTCCCGACCGATTTCGGGCGGATCGGATTCCTTCTCGACTCGGTGTACCTGATCAAGTACGACCTGACCCTGGCGGGCGGGAAGTTGATCCGCGCTGCCGGCAACTACGACACAGGCTCCGGGGTGCCCACGGGCGGCCTCACACCCAAGCTCAAGTTCAATGCCGGCGTGAACTACTCCCTTGCCGGGCTGAGCGGCGGGGTCGTCGGCCGGTACATCGGCGGCTTCGATGAGTGCGGAGGCGCCGACGGCAGCAACCTCAGCGCCGGTCTTTGCTCGGACAACAATGGATTTGGTCCCCACCGGGTCAAGGCCTACGCAACGTTCGACGTGTTCCTCAGCTATTTGCTGAGAAACCCGGCGGGCAACACGACGTTTGGGGTCGGCATGCGCAACGTCACTGACCAGACGCCGCCGGTCGTCTACAACTCGTTCCTCACGTACGCGGATCCGCAGTACGACTTCGCCGGGCGTTACGTGTACGGACGGATCACCCACCAGTTCTAGCTGCGCGCTGGTGCCCGGGGTCGCTTGCGATCCTGGACAGGTTTCAAAACGAGGGCCGGGCTCGAGTGAGTCCGGCCCTCTTTGCTTGCTTCAGTTTCCTCTTGCCGCGCGCCTCGCTTGTTCCGCTGACCGCACCGCATCCTGCGCGCTCTCCCGGGCCTCGGCGTTATCCGTTTCATTTCGGCAGACACACTTGGGAATGTGCGTCCCGACCATCTCTTCCAGCCCGCAGAGGATTTGCCTCCCGTTTGAGCCTTTGCTGACCGATACCGAGCCGTCGCCTGCGCAAAGCGATCGTGCACCGGCCAGGTCCGCTCTCCGTGCCGACGGTGCACACCCGACCAACGCAATCGAGAAGACCGCCAGCGCAGCAATTCGGAACATGAGTCCTCCATGAGGCACAAAGATACATCGATCGGTACGCCCCGGGAGGCTGTTCATTACGGGAGGCCCGCGTCAGCCGCAGTTCGCCCAAAAGGCCCGATCGTCAGGGCGCAATCGGACCATGCGCCCGAGATCCGTGCGCGACGATGGCAGGCATGGCCGATAGCCTGGACATCAGCAGGCGTGGCTGGTCGAACCAGTCCCGCAGTTGCAGGCGACCTTCCGCGACGTCCTTGCTATAGCGGCAGACGTAGTGCGGGACATGGGTGCCGGTGGGCACCTCCCGCGTGCAGAGCATGTCGTTGCCCTGGCCCTTGCCGCCAGGCACTCCCAACTCGCTGGAGCTGACGGCGACGCCGTTCATGGCCGCAAAGTGGCTGGTGGCCATCACGACCGTGCCGGTCTGGGAATGTCCGAGGTAGACGCCGGGTGAGTCCTTCAATTCGTGCAGATCGGTGATGCCGTTCCGTTGCGCCCCTGCACAAGCCACGAGCAGCACAGCCAGGAGCGCGACGGTCTTCGAAGGCATGGACATAAGGCCTCCATCGGGTGAGGTGCCTTGCGCACATCGGCGAGCGAACGAACAATGGTCCTGCCGGTTGGTCGAGTGCAAGTTGGGGGCTCCGCGGCGTGTGCACTCGAAGTGGAGCCCGCAGTCGCGGTAGAAGACCGCCATGCTCACCCAAAGCCCGGCCTGGACGGCGCTGGAAAAGCACCAGTTGGTGATGCGCGGCCTGCACCTGCGCGCCCTCTTCGCGCAGGACCCGCAGCGCTTCGATCGCTTCTCGCTGCGGTTCGAAGATCTGCTGGTGGACTACTCGAAGCACCGCATCACGGCCGAGACGCTGCGGCTGCTCTTCGCACTGGCGCGCCAGCAAGGCGTCGAGGCGCTGCGCGACCGGATGTTCGCCGGCGAGAAGATCAACGTCACCGAGCAGCGGGCGGTGCTGCACGTGGCGCTGCGCAACCGCTCCAATCGTCCCATCCTGGTCGAGGGCAAGGACGTCATGCCGGAGGTCAACTCCGTACTGGACCGGATGCGCGACTTCACCGACCGCCTGCGCGGCGGGGCCTGGCGGGGACACACCGGAGAGCGCATCACCGACGTGGTCAACCTCGGCATCGGCGGCTCCGACCTGGGCCCGGTGATGGTGACCGAGGCGCTCAAGCCCTACCAGGCGCTGGTGCGCCCGCACTTCGTCTCCAACGTGGACGGCACCCACTTCGTCGAGACGGTGAAGGACCTCGACCCGGCGCGCACGCTCTTCATCGTCGCCTCGAAGACCTTCACCACCCAGGAGACGCTGATGAACGCGCACTCGGCGCGGGAGTGGCTGGTCTCGCGGCTGGGCTCCGAGGCGGCGGTGCCCAAGCACTTCGTCGCCGTCTCCACCAATGCCGCCGAGGTGGCGAAGTTCGGCATCGACACCGCCAACATGTTCGGCTTCTGGGACTGGGTGGGCGGGCGCTATTCGCTCTGGAGCGCCATCGGCCTGCCCATCGCCTGCGCCCTGGGGATGGATCAGTTCGTCGAACTGCTCGAGGGTGCGCACCAGGCCGACGAGCACTTCCGCACCGCCCCGCTGGAGCAGAATATACCTGCTATACTTGCGTTGCTGGGCGTCTGGTACGGCAACTTCTTCGGCGCGCAGACCCACGCCATCCTTCCCTACGACCAATACCTCCACCGCTTCGCCGCCTACTTCCAGCAGGGCGACATGGAGTCCAACGGCAAGCGCGTGGACAAGGAAGGAAAGCCGGTCGGCTACGACACCGGCCCCGTCGTCTGGGGCGAGCCGGGCACCAACGGGCAGCACGCCTTCTACCAATTGATCCACCAGGGGACGCGCCTCATCCCCTGCGACTTCATCGCCACCGTCCAGACGCAGAACCCGCTCCCGGAGGTCCGGGGCTCCGCCGCGGGCCGGGCGGAGGCGGTAGGCCGCAGCATGGATGACCACCACCGGGTGTTGCTCGCCAACTTCTTCGCGCAGACGGAGGCGTTGATGAAGGGCAAGACGGCTGACGAGGCCAAAGCCGAGGGCGCGCCCGACGCGCTGGTGCCGCACAAGACCTTCCCCGGCAACCGGCCCTCCACCTCGATGGTGATGGACCGGCTCACGCCCCGCGCGCTCGGGCGGCTGGTGGCGATCTACGAGCACAAGATCTTCACCCAGGGCGCCATCTGGAACGTCAACAGCTACGACCAGTGGGGCGTCGAGCTGGGCAAGCAGCTGGCCAAGAAGATCGAGCCGGAGCTGAAGGCCGCGGGGCCGGTGACCTCGCACGACTCGTCCACCAACGGGCTCATCAACTACTGCAAGGGGCGCGCGTGATCCTCGCTCTACTGTTGTCGGCGGCTTCTCTCTTCGGCGAATTGCACTGGCGCCCCATCGGACCCATCCGCGGCGGCCGCACCAAGGCGGGCGCGGGAGTGCCGCAGCGGCCCGGGACCTTCTACATCGGCGCCGTGGACGGCGGCGTCTTCCGCACCGACGACTACGGCCGCACCTGGACGCCGCTCTTCGACGAGCAGCCCACCGGCTCCATCGGCGCCCTTGCGGTGGCGGCCTCGAACCCCGACGTCATCTACGTCGGCAGCGGCGAGGGGCTGCAGCGCCCCGACCTCTCCACCGGCGACGGCCTCTACAAGTCGGTGGACGCCGGCCGGACCTGGAAGCACCTGGGCCTGCGCGACGGGCAGCAGATCCCGCAGATCGCCATCGACCCGAAGGACCCGCAGCGCCTCTTCGTCGCCGTGCTCGGCCATCCCTACGGATCCAACCCGGAGCGCGGCATCTTCCGCAGCACCGACGGCGGCGAGACCTTCAGCAAAGTCCTCTACAAGGACGCGGACACCGGCGGCGCCGACGTGGTCATCGATCCGCAGAATCCGCAGATCGTCTACGCCAGCCTGTGGGAAGCGCGGCAGGCGCCGTGGGAGAACGGCGAGTTCGGCGGTCCCGGCAGCGGCCTCTTCAAGTCCAGCGACGGCGGCGCCACCTGGAAGCAGCTCTCGAAGGGCCTGCCCGACTTCGAGCACGACGGCGCCGGGCGCATCGGCATCGGCATCGCGCCCTCCCAGAGCGCGCGGGTCTTCGTCACCGTCAACACCAAGAAGGGCGGCTTTCTCTACCGCAGCGACGACGCCGGCGAGAGCTGGGCGCGCATCTGCGACGACGCCCGCGTCGCCGAGCGGGCCGACGACTTCGCCGAGGTGAAGGTCGATCCGCAGAACCCGGACGTCGTCTACACCGCGAGCGTGGTGGTCTGGAAATCCACCGACGGTGGAAAGACCTTCACCGCCTTCCGCGGCGCGCCCGGCGGCGACGACTACCAGCGCATCTGGATCGATCCGGTGCGGCCCTCCACCCTGCTGATCGCCTCCGACCAGGGCGCCATCATCACGGTGAACTCCGGCCAGAGCTGGAGCAGTTGGTACACGCAGCCCACCGCCGCCATGTTCCACGTCACCGCCGACAACGCCTTCCCCTACCGGCTCTGCGGCGGCCAGCAGGACAGCGGCTCCGCCTGCGTCTCCTCGCGCGGCCCCGACGGCGCCGTCACCTACCGCGACTGGCACCCCGCCGGCCTCGAGGAGTACGGCTACGCCGCGCCCGACCCGCTCGATCCCGACCTGGTCTACGGCGGCAAGCTCCAGCGCTGGGACCGGCGCACCGGGCAGCAGCAGGACGTCTCGCCGGTGCCGGTGCGCAGCAAGGACTACCGGGTCATCCGCACCGCGCCGGTCCTCTTCTCGCCGCTCGACCCGCACACGCTCTACTTCGCCTCCAACGTGCTGTGGAAAAGTACCAGCGGCGGGCGGAGTTGGACGCAGATCAGCCCCGACCTGACCCGGCCCTATTGGGAGGTGCCGAAGAACGTCGGCAAGTATACAGGCGTAGACGCGGCCCACCCCTCGCAGCGCGGGGCCATCTACGCGGTGGCCGCCTCCAGCGTGGACAGGAACACGCTCTGGGCCGGCAGCGACGACGGCCTCATCCACCTCACCCACGACGGCGGCAAGAGCTGGCGCAACGTCACGCCGCCGCTCTTGCAGCCGTGGTGGAAGGTCTCCATCCTCGACGCCGGCCACTCGGACGCGCTCACCGCCTACGCCGCCATCGACACCATGCGGCTCGACGACACGCGGCCCCATCTCTTGCGCACGCACGACGGCGGCAAGACCTGGACGGAGATCGTCAACGGCCTGCCCGACGGCGGCATCGCCCGGGTGGTCCGCGAGGATCCCAAGCGGCGCGGCCTGCTCTTCTGCGGCACCGAGCAGGCGGTCTACGTCTCGTTTGACGACGGCGATCATTGGCAGCCGCTGCGCCTCAACATGCCGGCGACATCCATTCGCGACTTGATCATCAAGGACGACGACCTGGCGGTGGCCACCCACGGGCGCGGCTTCTGGATCCTCGACGACATCGAGCCGCTGCGGGAGATCGACGACAAGGTGGCCGGCGAGGAGGCGCACCTCTTCCGGCCGTCGCTGGCCTTCCGCATGCGCTGGGACAGCTACACCGACACGCCGCCGCCGCCCGACGAGCCGATGAGTCCCAATCCGCCCGACGGCGCCATCGTCGATTACCTGCTCAAGGCGCCGGGCGAAGCCGTGGTCGAGATCATCGATGCGGCGGGCAAGACGGTGCGCCGCTTCTCCAGCGCCGACCAGGCGGCGGAGATCAAGGACGACGGCAATGTGCCGCGCTGGTGGCTCCGGCCCGCGGCGCGCGTCTCCGGCGAGGCGGGGCTGCACCGGCTGGTCTGGGATCTGCACTGGCCGGCGCCGAAGACGCTGGAGCACGCCTATCCCATCGGCGCGATTCCCGGCAACACGCCGCGCGAGCCACGCGGGCCGTGGGCGCTGCCCGGCAAGTACACGGTGCGGCTGACGGCCGGCGGAAAGACGCTGTCGCAGCCGCTGGTCATCAAGCTCGACCCGCGGCTCAAGACCAGGCCCGCGGAGCTGCAGCAGCAGTTCGCGCTCTCGCAGCGGCTGGCGGCGGCGCTGGACTCTGCCTTCGATGCGCTCGAGGCCCTGCGCGCCCTGCGCAAGGGGCGCCCCGACGACAAGGATCTGCAGGCGCTGGAAGGCGAGACCGAGCCGCAGCGCCCGTGGGAAAAGCGCGACGAGCTGCCGGCGCTGGCACCCTGGAACGCGCGGCTGCAGGCGGTCTACGAGCTCTTGCAGTCCACCGACAACGCGCCCACGCCGCAAGGGGTGCGGGCGGCGGAGCAGGTGCTCAAACAGACGGCGCAGCTCCTCGCGCGCTGGGAAAAGTTGAAGGCGCGCTGAGGCTCTGTGATCGCGGCGCGAAACAGATCGCAAGGTGCGCGAGGCGCGGGCGGCGGGTATCCTGCGCGCATGGGCGTTCGTCGCAGGAAGTTGCTCTCCGTCGCCGGCGGCCTGCTCCTCTTGGCCGCCTGCGCCAGCTACCGGGTGATCCCGCCGCCGCCGCTCGAGAGCGGCGTGCAGCCCATCCCGCTGCGCTACCAGAAGTCGCGGTTCCTCCTCTTCAAGTCGGATGGCGACGACGGCGTCATCGCCCGCGTCTTCGCCCACGGCAGCGTGGCCATCGCCACCGTCGCCGGGCCGGAGCGGGGCGTGCTCGCCTCCGGCGACGCGGGGAGGACCTGGAGCTTCACCGCAGGCCCCTTCGACTTCCGCGAGGTGCTCTTCGCCGAGGGCCACCTCTATGCGCGCACCGCGAACCGCGTCTTCCACAGCGAGGACCAGGGCCGCAGCTGGGACAGCGCCACCGTGGTCTCGTCGGACGATCGCCTCGACGCCATGGCGCTGGGCCCCGGCGGGCTCCTCTACGCGGCGGGCCGCAGCCAGCTCTACCTCTCGGCCGACGGCGCGCGGACCTGGAAGCCCATCGACCTGCCGCTTCCGGCGCAGCCGCCCTGGCGGGCGCGCAACATCGTGCCCGACCTTGTGCATCCGCAAGTGATCTACCTCGCGCTGCGCACCGAGCCGCAGGCGGAGCTCTTGCCGCGCTTCAAGGCGCTGCTCGAGTACAGCTCCGACGAGGCGCTCTCGGCGCTCAAGCTGGTGGACGCGCACCAGCAGGGCGCGGTGGCCTGGGGCGCCGCCGCCGACGGCGTCTACCTCACGCAGGACGGCGGGGCGCGCTGGAAGAAGACGGCCCTCTCCCTCGATGTCTGGCTCGCGCCTCACGACGGCGCGCTTTACGCGGCGGCGGCAGAGCCGATTCTCATCTCGGCGGCCCTCTCGCGGCGCCATCCCGATCTCGCCAGCGCCGCGGAGTTGCAGATGCGGGGCGGCGGCGTGAGCGCAGCTTCGCTGCGGGCGGCGCTGCCGTATCCGGGGCGGGATGCGCTCCTCAAAGGGCCGGTGGCTGACGCGCTCGCCTTCCGCTCGACCGACGGGGGCGCGAGCTGGGAGCGGGTCGAGCATCCGGCGCTGCCCGTCGCGCTGGCCCTGCGCGCGGCGATGGAGAAGGGCGGGCAGGACACCGCCCACGCAGCGCCGCCGCCGGCTCCGCCGCCCAGGCCCCAGAACCGTCCGCCGGACAACGGCGTGCGCCCGAGACAGGCCACAGGCTTCAGGCCTCAGGCCTCAGGAAAAACAGAGCGCGATGGTGCGGCGGAACAGAGGCAGCGCGATTTTTGGCAGTACGGGGGAGGACGCACCAGCGGGGCGCGCCGGCCTCCTTCGCCCTCGGGTCCAGCGGGCCCGGCGACCCGCGCACCGGCGCCGGAGACGCTGCTCGCCTTCCTCGATCCGCAGCGGCTGGTGGCGCGCTTCAACGGCGGCGCGCCGCTGACCGGCGTCGAGGGCGAGGTCGCCTGGGCGCCGCCGCAGCAGTCGTGGGAGGCGATGGTCTCGGCGCTGGTGACCGAGAGCGAGAGCGAGCACGAGATCTCGCTGGGCCCCGCCCAGACGCCGGGTGCCGTCTTCGAGCTCTTGCAGTCGCAGGGCGAGAGCTGGGTGAGCGGCCCGCTGCCCGCCGGATCGCCGCAGTCCATCGCCGCCGCGCAGGGCGCCGTCCTCATCGTACGCCGCGACGGGCGCGCCTGGCGCATCGCTCCCTGATACGGTGCGCCCGTGCCCGAGCTCGCCCGCCGCATCGGAGTCTTCGACGCGACGATGGTGGTGATGGGCGGCATCGTCGGCTCCGGCATCTTCGTCACTCCGGCAGTGGTCGCGCAGGCGGGCGGCGCGCGGATGATCGCCGCCTGGCTGCTGGGCGGAGTGGCCGCGCTCCTGGGCGCGTTCCTCTACGCGGACCTGGTGGCGCAGCGGCCGCAGGCGGGCGGGCAATACGTCTACCTGCGCGACGCCTTCCACCCGGCGGTGGCCTTCCTCTACGGCTGGGCGCTGCTGCTCGTCATCCAGACCGGCGGCATGGCGGCTTGCGCGATCACCTTCGCCCGCTACGCCGGGCTGGGCCTGCCCGAGAGCATCGTCGCCGCCGCGGTGCTGGCGCTGCTCACCTTGATCAACTGCCTGGGCGTCGCCGCCGGCAGCCGCGTGCAGAGCCTGCTCATGCTGCTCAAGATCGGCGCCCTCGCGGTGCTGATCGGCGCGGGGCTTTTCCTCGGCACCGCGCACGCGCCTGCGCCGGCGGCCACCGGCGACTTGGGCGAGGCGCTCATCCCCGTGCTCTTCTCCTACGGCGGCTGGCAGACGGCCTGCTTCGTCGCCGGCGAATTGAAGGAGCCGCGCCGCGACCTGCCGAAAGCGCTGGTCGCCGGCGTGCTCTCCGTCATCGTCCTCTATACGGGCGTCGCCCTCGCCTGCGCGCGCATCCTCGGCGTCGCGGGCCTGGCCGCCTCGACGGCGCCGGCCATGGACGTGGCCCGCCTCACCCTCGGGCCGCGGGGCGCATCGCTCATCGCCGCCGGCGTCGCGCTCTCGTCACTGGGCTTTCTCAGCCAGAGCATCCTCACCGCGCCGCGCGTCTACTTCGCCATGGCCGAGGACCGGCTCTTCTTCGCGAGCGTGGCCCGCATCCACCCGCGCACCCGGGCGCCGGTGACGGCCATCGTGCTGCAGGGCGCGCTGGCGGCGCTGATCGCGCTGCTCGGGACCTTCGAGGCGATCCTGCAGTACGTCGTCTCCATCGACTTCATCTTCTTCGCGCTCACCGCCGCCTGCCTCTTCGTCTTCGCCCGCCGCGGCGAGAAGATCTCCATGCCGGGCCATCCGGTGACGACGCTCGTCTTCATCGGCATCTGCCTCTTCGTGGTGCAGGCCACCTTCGTGCACGACCCGGGGCACAGCCTCATCGGCCTCGCCTTGACCCTCGCCGGAATTCCCGCCTACCTCCTCTGGCGGCGGCGCTCACCGTTGGGAGAACCCAGATGAAGATCCTCGCTCTCGTTTCCCTGCTGGCCCTGCCGGCGCTGGCCCAGGAGCGGCGCGACCCGCGGGTGGAGAAGATCGTCTCGCGCATCGAGGCCGCGCGGATGCAGGCCACGGTGGCGAAGCTGGTCGGCTTCGGCACGCGGCTGACCATCTCCGACGCGAACGATCCGGCGCGCGGCATCGGCGCCGCCCGCAAGTGGCTGGCCCAGGAGTTCGCCGCCGCGGCAGCGCGGCCGGGCGCGCGCCTCAAGACCTTCGAGGACCGCTTCGTCGCGCCGGTGGGCAGGCGCATTCCGGCGCCGGTCGAGATCGTCAACCTCGGCGTGGTGCTGCCCGGCACCGATCCGGCGCGGGCCAGGCAGGCCATCGTCATGACCGGCCACTACGACTCGATGCCCAGCGACGTGCTCGATCCCAAGGCCGACGCGCCCGGCGCCAACGACGACGGCAGCGGCACCTCGATGGCGCTGGAGTTGGCCAACGCCTTTGCCGCCGAGTCGCCCGCCATCGCGCTCTACTTCGTGGCGGTGGCCGGCGAGGAGCAGGGCCTGGTCGGATCGCAGCACCTCGCCGAGCGGCTCAAGCAGGAGGGCGTGGAAGTGCTGGCGATGGTGAGCGTGGACATCGCCGGCAACAGCGAAGGGCAGGACGGCGTCAAGGACAGCACCACGGCGCGGCTCTTTTCGGAAGGCACTCCCGAGATGGAGAGCGAGGCGCAGAAGAAATTGCGGCTGGCCATCGGCAACGAGAACGACAGCCCCTCGCGCGAGTGGGCGCGCTATCTGCAGCGCGTCGGCGAATTGTATTCGAGCGGCCTCAAGCTGCGGGTGATGCTGCGCCGCGACCGCATCGCCCGCGGGTCGGACCACATGTCCTTCTTGCACGAAGGCTTTCCGGCGCTGCGGATGAGCGAGGCGCGGGAGAACTACCACCGGCAGCACCAGACGCCGCGCACCGAGGGCGGCGTGCTCTACGGCGACGACCTCGCGCACTTCGACGCGCCCTACGCCGCGCGGTTGTGCAGGGCGCTGGCGGGGGCGGTGGGCGCGCTGGGCTTTGCTCCGGCGCCGCCGCAGGAAGTGGCGCTGGCCAGCTCGAACAATCCCGACGGCAAGCTACGCTGGACGCTGCCCGCCGACGCGCGCCTGCACGAGGTGGTCCTCTACCGGCGGCCCGCCGATGCGGTGCAGTGGGAGAAGATGGTCGCGCTGGGCAAGGTGAGCGAGGTGACGATGCCGTCGGTGAACGTGGACGACTGGTTCTTCGCGGTGGCCTCGGCCGACGAGGCCGGCAACCAATCCCTGCCGCAGCCGCCCGCAGTGGCGCCGCCGCCCAAGGCGCCGTTGCCCAAGTCGCCGCCGCCCAAGTCGCCGCCGCCCAAAGCACCGCTGCCCGGGCCGCAGGCGCCCGCGCCGCGGTAGCGGTAATCTCCTCGCATGCAACTGGTCGCGGACTTCGCCACCGCCGCCGACTTCCTCGCCGTCTACGAGCAGGAGATCGCCCAGGGCGGCCTCTTGGTCCGCGGCGCGGAGTTGCCGGCGGGGACGCCGCTCGCCGACTGCACCTTGCAGATTCGCATCGCCGGCAAGGACACCGCCGCGACGCCCGCGCGCCTCGCCGCGGCCACGCCCGGCGTGGGCGTGATGGTGCTCTTCGCCGGGAAGCCGGCTGCCCTCGACGCGCTGGCCGCCCGGCTGTGCGGCCCGCCGCAGAAGGAGACGCTCAGCCTCCCCGAGAAGATGCACCTCGCCATGTCCTGCGACCGCGAGCTGCGCTTCCAGTTCCTGCGCGACCCCAACAAGCAGCTCCATCCCATGGTGATGAGGAACCCGCGCCTCGGCCTGGAAGAGGTGCAGTGGGCGGCGAAGCTGACCACGCTCAACCCGGAGGCGCTGAAGATCATCGCCGAGCATCCTGAATGGGGACGGAACCCGGGCGTGGCGGCGGCGCTGGTGCGCAATCCCAAGACGCCGGTGCCGGTGGCGCTCAGGCTCTTGCCGCGGCTGGCGCCCTCGGAGCTGCGCGCGCTGGCCCGGAGCCAGGGCCGGCCGCAGATCGTCCAGGCTGCCAAAAAGCACCTGCTCCGGTGAGCGCGCCCTCCGCCGGTGCGGCCGGCCGGGCCGAGCTCGGGCGCCCCCTCCTCCGCCCGGGTCCCTCCCCGGTAGGCCTCCCCTAAAAAAAATTAATTTTTTTTCCGGAGAGGGTGCGGACAGCGTGTGGTGGCGCCGGGCGTGGTGGCCCGTGTTATGCAACCTCGCATGCGCATCGAACGGCATGGAAGCGTGGCGCTGCTCCGCCTCGAGAGCGGCAAGGTCAACGCCATGGGCCCGGGCTTCGTGAGCGACCTGAACCGGCTCCTCGATGGGCTCGCCGATGCCTCCGCGGCGGTCATCACCGGGCAGGGCAGCGTCTTCTCCGCCGGCCTCGACCTGCCGGGCCTCATCGACCTGGACCAGCCGTCCATGCACCGCTTCATGGAGGGGTTCAACACGCTGATGCTGCGCCTCTTCGAGCTGCCCATCCCGCTGGTGGCGGCCATCAACGGGCACGCCATCGCCGGCGGCTGCGTGCTGGCGCTGCAGGCGGATCTGCGGCTGGTGGCCGACCGCGACGCGCGCATCGGGCTCAACGAGGCGCAGCTCGGCATCGGGCTGCCGGCGGCGGTGCTGGAGACGCTGCGCTGCCAGGTGCCGGGCAGCTCGCTTGCGCCCATCGCGCTCGAGGGCCGGCTCTTCTCGCCGCGCGAGGCGCTGGCCCTGGGCCTGGTCCACGAGGTGGTGCCGGAAGCCGAACTGCAAGCGAAGGCGCTGCAGCGCGCGCAGGCGCTGGCGCAGCTTCCTCCCGCGGGCGTCCGGCAGATCAAGGCGGCGCTGCGCCGGCCGGTGGCCGAATCGATCCGCGCCATCTCGGCGGCGGAGAGCCAGCGCTGGGTGGCGAGCTGGCTCGACCCGGCCTCGCAGTCCCGCCTCCGCGCCGCCATCGCAAAACTTAAAAAAACTTGAAGCGCACCACGGAGGCACGGAGGAGGGGAGGGTTTCAGGGTTGCCTTGGCCGCGATTGTGCTCGGAGCGGGCGATCGCCTCGGGCCCAGCAATCTTTCTCCGTGACCTCCGTGACTCCGTGGTGCGCTTTGCTTTTCTATCCCGCGGCGGGCTGGGCGACTTCGGAGCGCGCGCGACGGCGGCGGCGGCGGGAGAGCTTGTCCAGCGCCACGTAGACCACCGGCGTCGTGAACAGCGTCAGCATCTGCGAGAAGAGCAGTCCGCCCACGATGGTGATGCCGAGCGGCTGCCTCAGCTCCGCCCCGGCGCCGCGCCCGAGGGCGAGGGGCACTCCGCCCAGCATCGCCGCCATCGTCGTCATCATGATGGGCCGGAAGCGCTGCAGGC
This sequence comes from Deltaproteobacteria bacterium, assembly GCA_025350525.1. Taxonomy (GTDB): domain Bacteria; phylum Myxococcota; class Myxococcia; order Myxococcales; family 40CM-4-68-19; genus 40CM-4-68-19. The sequence continues at coordinate 6,165 of JANXXR010000498.1, read as the reverse complement.
ACGCCTTGTAGATGGCCTCCTTGGGCGACAGCCCCTCCTCGCGCTCCACCTCGATGGCGAAGTCGATCATCATGATGGCGTTCTTCTTGACGATGCCGATGAGCAGGATGATCCCGATCAGCGCGATGATGCTGAACTCGGTGTTCATGAGGAGCAGCGCCAGCAGCGCCCCCACTCCCGCCGACGGCAGCGTCGAGAGGATGGTGATCGGGTGCACCAGGCTCTCGTAGAGAACCCCCAGCACGATGTAGACCGCCACCAGCGCGAAGGCGATCAGGAACGGCTCGGAGGCCAGCGACTGCTGGAACGCCTGCGCCGTCCCCTGGAACGACCCGCGCGCGCTGCCGGGCAGCCCGATGGCCAGGGTCGCCTTGTTGATGGCGTCCACCGCTTGCCCGAGCGCGATGTTGGGCGCGAGGTTGAACGACAAGGTCACCGCCGGGAACTGCCCCTGGTGGTTCACCGACAGCGCCGTCTGCGTCTGGGTGATCTTCGCGAAGGTCGAGAGCGGCGCCTGGTCGCCCGCCGCCGTCCGCACGTAGAGCGACTCCAGCGAGGCCGGGTTCTTCTGGAACTCGGGCAGCACCTCCAGCACCACCCGGTACTGGTTGAGCTGCGTGTACAGGGTGGCCACCTGCCGCTGCCCGTAGGCGTCGTAGAGCGTGTCGTCGATGGCCTGCGAGGTGATGCCCAGCCGCGCCGCCGTGTCGCGATCGATCTGGACGTTGAGCTGCAGCCCCTGCGTCTGCTGGTCGGTGTTGACGTCGCGCAGCTCCGCCAACGTCCGCAGCTTGTCGAGCAGCTTCGGCGACCACTCGTTCAGCTCGGCGAGGTTGGCGTCCACCAGCGTGTACTGGTACTGCGCGCGCGAGGGGCGGCCGCCGAGGCGCACGTCCTGCACGTTCTGCGGGACCATGTTGATGCCGTAGACCCGCGCGAGCTTGGGCCGCAATTCGCCGATCACCTGGTCGGCGCTGAGCTTGCGCGCCCCCCGGGGCTTGAGCTGCACGAAGAGGAAGCCGGTGTTGCCTTGCCCGATGAACGAGACGAAGTGGTCGATGTTGGGGTCGCTGGCGAAGACCTGGTTGATGGCCTCGGTGCGCGCCTTCATGGCCGGGAAGGAGATGTCCTGCGGCGCCTCGGTGCCGCCCGCCAGCGAGCCGGTGTCCTGCTGCGGGAAGAGCCCTTTGGGCACGATGACGTAGAGCCAGACGGTGAAGGCCACCGTCCCCAGCGTCACCAGCAGCATCACCTTCTCGTGCTCGAGCACCCAGGCCAGCGCGCGCGCGTACCCGCGGTGCATGGCGGCGAAGGCGCCCTCGGAGATGCGGAAGAGCCAGCCCTGCTTCTGCTCGTGCTCCGACTGCAGCAGCCGCGAGGCCATCATCGGCGTCAGCGTCAGCGAGACGACGGCGCTCATGGCCACCGCGATCGACAGCGTCACCGCGAACTCGCGGAAGAGCCTGCCGATGTACCCGCCCATCATGAGGATGGGGATGAAGACGGCCAACAGCGAGACCGTGATCGAGACGATGGTGAAGCCGATCTGCTTTGCGCCCTTGAAGGCGGCCTGTAGCGGCGTGTCGCCCAGCTCGATGAAGCGCGAGACGTTCTCGGTGACGACGATGGCGTCGTCGACCACGAAGCCGGTGGAGATGGTGAGCGCCATCAGCGAGAGGTTGTCGAGGCTGTAGCCGAGCAGGTACATGAACCCGAAGGTGCCGATCAGCGAGAGCGGGACCGCCACGGTAGGGATGACGGTGGCCCGGGCGCTGCGCAGGAAGAGGAAGACCACCAGCACCACCAGCGCCACGCTGATGAGCAGGGTGAACTCCACGTCGGAGACCGAGGCGCGGATGGTGCTGCTGCGATCGAGGGCGACCTTGACGTCGATGGCGGGGTTGATCGAGCGCGCCAGGTCGGGCAGCAGCGCCCGGACCCGGTCGATGACCTCGATGATGTTGGCGCCCGGCTGGCGGCGGATGATCACCAGCACCGCGCGCTCTCCGTCGCACCAGGCGGCGGCGCGCTGGTTCTCGACGTCGTCGGTGACGCGGGCCACGTCGCGCAGCCGCACCGGCGCGCCGTTCTTGACGGTGAGGATCTGCTGCTGCCAGCCGGCGGCGTTGGTGAGCTGATCGTTGGCGGAGATGCTCGCGGTCCGCAGCGGCCCCGAGAGCCCGCCCTTGGGCTGGTTGGCCGTCGCCCGCAGCAGCGTCGCCCGCACGTCTTCCAGCGAGAGCCCGACGCCGGCCAGCGCCACCGGATCCACCGAGATGCGCACCGCCGGCTGCTGCGAGCCGCCCACGAACACCTGGCCGACGCCGGGCACCTGCGAGATCTTCTGCGCCAGAACGGTGTTGGCGGTGTCGAACATCTGCGAGAGCGAGAGGGTCTTCGAGGTGAGCGCGACGATGAGGATGGGGGTGTCGGAGGGATTCACCTTGCGGTAGTTGGGCCGGCTGGGGAGGCCCGCGGGCAGGTCGCCGCCGGCGGCGTTGATGGCCGCCTGCACGTCGCGGCCGGCCGAGTCGGCGTCGCGGTCGAGGTCGAACTGCAGGGTCAGCGAGGTCTGGCCCAGGGTGCTCGAGGAGGTGATCTCGCTGACGCCGGCGATGCGCCCGAAGCGCCGTTCGAGCGGCGTCGCCACCGCGGAGGCCATGGTCTCGGGGCTTCCGCCGGGGAGGCCGCTGTTGACGCTGATGGTGGGAAGGTCGACGCGCGGCAGCGGCGCCACCGGCAATTGCGTATAGGCGGCGCCGCCCGCCAGCACCACCGCCACCGCGAGCAGCGTGGTCGCGACCGGCCGGCGGACGAAGGGCGCCGAGACATTCATCGTCTTGCTCCGCTCGCGATGGACCCGTAGGGAGGCGCCTGCGGCGCGTCGCGGAACGGGCTCACGGCCTCGCTCCTCTCGCCGTGGACCCGTAGGGATGCGCCTGCGGCGCGTTGCGGAACGGGCTCATCGGCTCGCTCCGCTCGCGGCCGGGCTCACAGCGAAACCTCTGCCGGCGCGGCGGCGGCCTTCTTGCGCGGCTTGAGCCAGGCGCCGAGCCGGCCCATGTAGAGGTAGATGACCGGCGTCGTGTAGAGCGTGAGGACCTGCGAGATCAAGAGCCCGCCGACGATGGAGATGCCCAGCGGCCGGCGCAGCTCGGAGCCGGTGCCGCTGCCCAGCGCGAGCGGGATTCCGCCCAGGAGCGCCGCCATCGTCGTCATCATGATGGGCCGGAAGCGCAGGAGGCACGCCTGGTAGATGGCCTCGCGCGGCGTCAAGTGCTGGTCGCGCTCCGCCTCGAGCGCGAAGTCGATCATCATGATGGCGTTCTTCTTGACGATGCCGATGAGGAGGATGATCCCGATCAGCGCGATGATGCTGAAGTGGTTGTGCGTGAGCATGAGCGCCAGCAGCGCGCCGACGCCGGCCGAGGGCAGCGTCGAGAGGATGGTGATGGGGTGGATGTAGCTCTCGTAGAGGACGCCCAGCACGATGTAGACCGTCACCAGCGCCGCCAGGATGAGGAGGGGCTCGGAGGCCAGCGACTCGCGGAAGGCCTGCGCGGTGCCGGCGAAGGCGGGCCGCACGCCGGGGGGCAGGCCGATCTGCGCCTCGGCCGCGCGGATGGCGTCCACCGCGTCGCCCAGCGCCGCGTTGGGCGCCAGGTTGAAGGAGATGGTGCCGGAGGGAAACTGCCCCTGGTGGTTGATGACCAAAGGCGAGCGGCCCTCCTCGAAGTGCGCGATGGCCGAGAGCGGCACCGCGTCGCCCGACTGCGTCTTGAGATAGATCCGGTCCAGCGCCCGCGGATCCTGCTGGTCCTGCGGCCGCACCTCGAGGATGACGCGGTACTGGTTGAGCTGCGTGAAGACGGTGCTCACCTGCCGCTGCCCGAAGGCGTCGTAGAGCGTGTCGTCGATGGTGCCCGGCAGGATGCCCAGCCGCGCGGCCGTGTCGCGGTCGATGGTCAGCTTTTCCTGCAGCCCCGCGCTGGTCAGGTCCGAGGTGACGTCGCGCAGCTCGGGCAGCGTCTGCAGCTTCGCCAGCACCCGCGCGCCGACCTCCGACAGCTCGACGGGGTCGGCGTCTTCCAGCGTGTACTGGTACTGGGTGGCGCTGGTGCGGGTCTCGATGTTGAGGTCCTGCACCGGCTGCATGAAGAGCTGGATGCCCTCCACTTGCTGCAGCTTCGGCTGCAGCCGCGCGATCACCTCCTGCGCGCTCTCGGCGCGGTCGCCGCGCGACTTGAGCGTGATGTTGAGGCGGCCCGAGTTGGTGGTGGGGTTGGTCCCGTCGGCGCCGATGAACGAGGCCACGCTGACCACCGAGGGATCCTCCAGCACCACGTCGGCCAGCGCGCGCTGGCGGTCGAGCATGCGGGCGAAGGAGGCGTCGGGCGCTCCCGCCGAGACGCCGATGATGAGGCCGGTGTCCTGCTCGGGGAAGAAGCCCTTGGGGATGAGGAAGGCGAGCAGGAGCGTCACCAGCACGGTGGCGACGGTCACCGCCAGGGTCAGCGGTTGGTGCTCGAGCACCCACTTGACCCCGCGGTCGTAGAAGGCGATCAGGTGCTCCCAGCCGCGCTCGGTGTACTGCAAGAACTTGGGGAACTTTTGCTCCGAGTGCGGCTTGAGCAAGTGCGCGCACATCATCGCGGTCAAGGTCAGGGAGAGGATGGCGGAGACGCCGATGGCGATGGAGAGCGTCACCGCGAATTCGCGGAAGAGCCGGCCGATGATGCCGCCCATGAAGAGCAGCGGGATCAGCACCGCCACCAGCGAGACGGTGAGCGAGACGATGGTGAAGCCGATCTGCCGCGCGCCCTTGAGCGCCGCCTCGAAGGGCGGGTCGCCCTCCTCGACGAAGCGGGCGATGTTCTCGATCATGACGATGGCGTCGTCCACCACGAAGCCGGTGGAGATGGTCAGCGCCATCAGCGACAGGTTGTTGAGCGAGTACCCGCACAGGTACATGACTCCAAAGGTTCCCACCAGCGAGAGCGGCACGGCGATGCCGGGGATGAGCGTCGCCCGCAGCGAGCGGAGGAACACGTAGATCACCGCTACTACAAGAAATATAGTAAGTATCAAAGTGAACTGGACGTCGTCCACCGAGGCGCGCACGGTCTCGGTGCGGTCGGCGAGGATGTTGACGTCGATGCCCTGCGGCAGCGAGGCCTTGAGTTGCGGCAGGAGCGCCTTGACGTGGTCGGCGGTCTGGATGACGTTGGCGCCCGGCTGGCGCGAGACGTTGAGGATGATGGCCCGCGTCGCGTTGGCCCAGCCCGCCAGCTGCGCGTTCTCGACGCCGTCCACCACCTCGGCCACGTCGGCGAGCCGCACCGGCGCGCCGTTCTTGTAGGCGAGGACCTGCGGCTTGAAGGTCGCCGCCTTGCCCAGCTGATCGTTGGTGGAGAGGATGAAGTCCTGCCGCTGCCCGTCGAGGTTGCCCTTGGGCTGGTTGACGTTGGACGCCGCCAGCGCCGCGCGCACGTCCTCCAGGGTCAGGCCCGCGCCGGCCAGCGCGCCCGGATCGACCTGCACCCGGACGGCGGGCTTCTGGGCGCCATTGATGGTCACCAGGCCGACGCCGCCCACCTGCGAGATCTTCTGCGCCAGGATGGAGTCGGCGGCGTCGTTCACCTGATCGAGGGGCAGCGCCTTCGAGGTGACCGAGAGGGTGAGGATGGGCGTGTCGGCGGGGTTCGACTTCGAGTACGTCGGCGGCGCCGGCAGCGTGCGCGGCAGCAGGTTGGAGGCGGCGTTGATGGCCGCCTGCACGTCCTGCTCGGCGGCGTCGATGCTCCGGTCCAGCTCGAACTGCAGGGTGATCTGCGAGGAGCCGAAGCTCGAGACCGAGGTCATCTGCGAGAGCGCCGGGATCTGCCCGAACTGCCGCTCGAGCGGCGTGGTGACCAACGACGCGATCGTCTCCGGGCTCGCCCCCGGAAGCTGCGCAGTCACCTGGATGGTGGGAAAAGAGACCTCCGGAAGGGCGGAGATGGGCAGCTGGGAATAGCCGAGGAGCCCGACGAGCAACACCCCGATGGCCAGAAGCGACGTGGCGACCGGCCGGCGAATGAAGAGCCCGGAGATGTTCACGGACGAGGACCGGCGGAGCTCTCCCGACCCATCGCCGTCGTCCCGGGGCGCCGCTCGGCTCCGTTG
>JANXXR010000475.1 GCA_025350525.1 Deltaproteobacteria bacterium | reverse complement strand
GAAGTCGCACCTGCTGCCCGCGCTGATCATGAAGGTGCACGCTGCCAAGGTTGCGGCGAGGTCCGAGATCCAGATCTGGGGCACGGGAAGGGCGCGTCGCGAGTTCATGCTCAGCGACGACTGCGCTGACGCGCTGGTCTTCCTCATGCAGAACTACTCCGGCGCGGAGCCGATCAACGTCGGCACCGGCGAGGACAAGACAGTTCTCGAGTTGGCCGAGACCGTGGCCGGGGTGCTCGGCGCCCGCCTGGCGCTGAAGACCGATCCGTCGAAGCCCGACGGGATGCTGCGCAAGGTGGTCGACGTCAGCCGCCTGCGAGAGCTCGGGTGGACGTCGCGGGTCACCCTCGAGGAAGGGATTCGCATTGCCTACCGCGACTTCCTCGCCCAACAGCGAGCCCCATGAAGCTGACGCTGGTGATCCTCACCTACAACGAGATCCACGGGATCCGGGCGCTCCTGGACAAGATCCCGCGCGAAGCGGTCGACGAGGTGCTCGCCGTCGACGGCGGGAGCACCGACGGCACGCTCGAGTTCTTCGCCGAAAAGGGCGTGACCGTCCATGGGCAGGAAAAGAAGGGCCGCGGCGAGGCCTTTCGCGTCGCCTTCGAGAAAGCGACCGGCGACGCCCTGCTCTTCTTCAGTCCCGACGGGAACGAGGACCCGTCCGATGTGCCGAGGTTCCGGCCGCTGCTCGAGCAGGGTTACGACATGGTCATCGCTACCCGGATGGTCAAAGGCGCGCACAATGAGGAGGACGAGGCGCTGTTCAAATGGCGCAAGTGGGCCAACAACGCCTTCACGCTGATGGCCAATTGGACGTGGAACCGCGGCCCGTTCGTCACCGACACCATCAACGGCTATCGCGCCATCACCCGGGCGGCGTGGCAGAAGCTCGCTCTCCACCAGTCAGGTTACGCCATCGAGTACGAGAGCTCGATCCGCTCCTTCAAGCTGGGCCTCAGGATCGCGGAGTTTCCCACCTGGGAATCGGGCCGCCTCGACGAGCGCGAGGGCTCTCCTTCGATCAAGACCGGACTCGTCTTCCTCAAGCTCTACCTCGGCGAGTGGTTCACGGCGGCGCGGAACCGATGAGGCCAACCAGGCTGCCGTCCGGCATCCTCGCCGGCCAGACCTTGCCGCAGCTCCGGTAGACTTCCTCGACGCAGGCGGGTTCCCAAGACTTGTCGATCGCGAACCTGGGGTCGCGAGATTTTTCTTCGTCAAGGCCGGCCGGGTAGATGAAGAGGATGAGGACGGCGCGGTCCCGGGTGCAGCGGCAGCTTTGCTGGCGAAAGAGAAAACGAAAGCGCCGGCCGAGATCGGGGTAGAAGCCGGGCATGCCGTCAAAGAAGTAGTCCCGGAAGGGGTTGTAGACGCTGATCTGGTTGGTCGCGGTGAAGAACCCTCGCGCCTCCGCCTCGCGAACCAGCTGGCGGATGGGAAGGAACACCGGCGAGTCGTAGTGCTCGAGGAAGTTCCTCGCCGGATCGGGTTTCGCGGTGAGGGAAAAGGCTGCGATCGCGGTGGGCGCCTGGATCGCCAGGATGAGCAGGCAGGCCAGCGCGAACCGTCGCCTGCGACCGCTCTCGAGCAAGCGCGAGCCGCTCACCAGGAGCGGTGAGCCGAACAGGGCCACCGCCAGCAGGTGAAAGCGCGGATAGCCGGTCCACCTGCTCGCGGTCAGCTCGTCGACGAAGAAGAACAAGGCCTGGGCGAGCGCAGCGGCGAGGAAGATGAGCGCGGTGCGCCGCGCCGGCCGCGTCAACGGCCAGAGCGCCACCAGCGCAACCGGAAAGAGCAACAGGCCGCTACCGTCGAATTGCGAGAGGAGGCGATGGCCGAATTCGGCGAAATGCGCTGCATCGAAGACGCGCAGGCCGGCGAACTTGAAGTTCCGCCACACGCCGGAGGCGTTGCGGAAAATGACGTAGGCGACGAACGGCGTCGCAGCGACGACGGCGAAGAAGGTGCTCTCGAGACGCTGGCGCAGGCCCTGCAGCTGCAGTTGCTGGGCGAGCCAGGTGAAGGGCAGCAGCAGGATCGCTTGCTCCTTGAACATGGCCGCGGCGCCGACCAGCAGCAGGGCGATCCCCGCAGGGCGGCATTCACGCAGCGTGTATTCGGCGGTGACGAGCGCGAAGACGATTGCCCACGGCTCGAAATAGCTGGTGGTGAAGAAATAGAAGACGTCGCGCTGGTACAAAAAATAGAGCGCGAACGGCAAGAGCTCGGCGGCCGGCCAGCGCTTGAGGAAAAGCGGCCGCAGCACCAGCAGCCAGACCACCACGCTGCTCGCGGTGGCGAGGCGCAGCGCGTTCAGCGGCGAGGGCGAATCGAGCCAGCGGAACAGGCGATTGAAGGGCGCGTCGACGAAGTAGCCCAACGACGGGTAGCGAGCGAAGAGCGACGGCGTCGCGAAGAAAAAGCTGGAGCCGAGCAGCACGGCAAAGGCAGCGAGCGGCCAGAAGCGCGGCCGGCCGAGCAGCGCGGCGGCCGCCATGAGCGCAAAGCCTGTCGCCACCCAGGGCGCCCATTTCGACCAGAAGTCGAGCGCGGCCCACGAGGTCCCGAGGTGGAAGTCGTGATCGCCGAGGAAGGGAAATTCCTCGCGCCAGGTCAGCGCGAGGTAGACGGCGACCGGAGCGATGGCGAGCAGCGCCACGGCCAAGGCCCGCAGCACCCCTTTGCGAGGGGGGAGCCCGAGGACGAAACTCTCGCCGGTCCAACGTCGGGCGAGCGTCAGCGCGAGGAAGACGGCGCCGACCAGCACGCCCAGCTTCGGCCGATCGAGGTCGAGCCAGATCCCGCTCGCGACCAGCGTGGTGACCAGGAACAGGGCTGCGGCATCGACGAGGTGAAGCGTTCGAGGAAGGGAACGCGCTCCGCCGTCGGTGGGAAGGCGAAGACGCAAATCGGCCGAGCTCACGGGTTGAGCAGCGTCATCGTCCACGGCGCCGAGGGCGCCGGGCGCGTGTACAGCTCGCGGTGGTGCAGCCGGCCGTCGCCGTTCTTCCAGAACTCCACCGAGAGCGGCGCGACGCGGAAGCCGCCCCAGTGCGGCGGGCGGGGCACCGGCTGTCCGGCGTACTGCTTCTCCAGCGCGGCGTAGCGCTGCAGCAAATCTTCGCGCGCCGCTAGCGGCTGGCTCTGGTGCGACGCCCAGGCGCCCAGCTGCGAGATGCGCGGGCGCGTGGCGAAGTACGCATCCGCCTCCGGCGCGGTCACCTTTGCCGCGCGCCCCTCGAAGCGCACCTGCACCTCGAGCGGGTGCCACCAGAAGAGCAGCGCCACCTCCGGCCGGGCCAGGATCTCGCGGCCCTTACGCGAAGTAAAGTTAGTATAAAACACCAGACCGGCGGCGTCGGCGTCCTTGACCAGCACGATGCGCGCCGAGGGCCGCCCGTCCGCCCCCACCGTCGAGAGCGTCATGCCGGTGGGCTCGGCGATGGCCTTGGTCTTGCGCGCCTGCTCCAGCAACTCCGCGAACTTCGCCATCGGATCCATAGGGCTCGCGAACCTAGCACGGCGGTGTTAGGAGAGGCCGGTGCAAAAGCTGCTCGCCCGCCTCGAGCGCCGCTTCGGCCGCTCCGCTCCCACCGGCCTGATCCGCTGGATCGTCGGGCTCTCGGGCGCGCTGCACCTGATCGTCTTCGCCCGCCCCGACCTCGCGCCCTGGCTCTGGCTCGAGCCCGAGGCGGTGCTGCACGGCGAAGTGTGGCGCGCCGTCACCTTCCTCTTCGCGCCGGTAGGCCCCGTCTCCATGACCGGCCTCTTCTGGACCGCGCTCTACCTCTGGTTCCTCAACACCATGGGCACCTCGCTCGAGGCGCAGTGGGGCGCGCTGCGCTTCGATCTCTACTTCCTGCTCGGCGCGGTCGGCACGCTGGCAGCGGGCTTCCTGGTCGGGCCGGTCACCGGGCAGTGGGTGGCGACGGCGCTCCTGCTCGCCTTCGCGGTCGAGTTCCCCGACTTCGAAGTCCTCATCATCGTCCTGCCCGTCAAGGTGAAGTGGCTGGGCCTGCTCAGCGGCGGCTGGATGGTGTGGCAGTTCATCGGCGGCGGCTTGCAGACGCGCGCGGCCATCGGCGTGGCGCTCCTCGACTTCCTGCTCTTCTGCGGCAGCGACCTGCTCTTCATGGCGCGCGGCGCCGCCCGGGTGCGGACGGCGGCCACGCGGCGGGACGCGGCGGCGGAAGGCTTTGCGCCCATGCCGCGCCGGACCCGCGTCTGCGCGAGGTGCGGGCGCAGCGACAAAGACGATCGGACCCTCGAGTTCCGCGTCTGCGACTGCGCGGAAAAGTGCCACGGCAAGCTCACCGAGTACTGCATCGAGCACGCCCGCAACCACTGACTTCAGCCCAGTTCTCCATGGACGTGCAGCACCACGCTGAGCGCGGCGAGGCCGGCGGTCTCGGTGCGCAGCACCAAGGGGCCCAGGCTGACCGGGATCATTCCGCCGCTCTCCGCTCGCGCCCGCTCCTCCGCCGAGAAGCCGCCTTCGGGGCCGACGGCGATGAGCACCCGCCGCGCGCCCCTCGAGGCAGCACCGAGCCGCAGCGCCGCCCCTCCGGCGGCTTCGGGATCGAGCAGCAGGCCGCGCCGCCCGGGCTCGTCGCGCAGCAGCCGCAGAACTCCGTCCCAACCCAAAGGCTCGTCGATGCGCGGCACGTCGGCGCGACCGCACTGCCGCGCCGCCTCCTGCGCCACCCGGCGCCAGCGCTCCGCCTTCGATCCCCCGCGCTCCGCGTCCAGCCGCACCACCGCGCGCTCCGAGGAGAGCGGCACGATGCGCGCCGCGCCCAGCTCGGTGGCCTTCTGGACGATGAGCTCCATCTTTTCGCCCTTGGCGAGCGCCTGCACCAGGGTCACGTCTACCGCGCGCAGCGGGCCCTCGGGCAGCGGCTCGGCGAGGCGCAGCACGGCGGCGTCCAACTCCGGCGCATCCTCGAGCCACGCCCGGAAGCGCGCGCCCTTGCCGTCGAAGACCTCGATCTCCTCGCCGGGCTTGAGCCGCAGCACGGTGCCGAGGTGCCGCGCTTGCTCCGGCGTCAGCCGGATCCGGCCTGAGGCGTGCAGCTGCTCGGGCGGCACGAAGAGGCGGTGCACCTAGCGCTCCAGCTCGACGCGAATCCAGCCCTGCCGCTCCTTGCGGCCCAGCGGGCGCAGGCCCAGCGCCAAGTAGGCGTGCTCTGCCGCATCGCCCTGCGCCGCGAGGAGGCCCGAGAGCACCAGCCGGCCTTTGGGCAGGACCCGGGCGACGATCTGCGGCGCCAGCTCCTCGAGCGTGTTGAGCAGGATGTTGGCGATGACGATGCCGAACTGGCCGCGAACCTCTTGTGGGTCGGCGAGCAGCCACTCGATGCGATCGGGCGCGAGGCCGTTGAGCGCGGCGCCTTCCCGCGCGGCCCGCAGCGCGACCAGGTCGTTCTCGGTGCCCACCACCCGGCCCGCGCCCAGCTTGACCGCGAGCAGCGCGATCACGCCGCTGCCGGTGCCGACGTCGAGGAGATCGGCGCCGGGCCGCAGCGCGAGCAGCTCGTCGCAGGCCTCGAGGCAGAGCGAGGTGGTGGCGTGGCTGCCGGTGCCGAAGGCCATCCCCGGGTCGATGGTCACGCAGACGCCGTCGGGCGCCTTCTCCCACGGCGGCACCACCCAGGAGCGCGGCCCGACCTGCATGACATGATGGTGCGCGCGCCAGGCGGTGCTCCAGTCCTGCGCGGCCAGCTCGACCGGCGGCTCGGCGCCCAGCGTCTCTGCCGCCTCGAGCGCGAGGTTTTGCTGCTCGAAGTGCGCGATGGCCCGGCCGCGGCCGTGCGGCAACTCCGGCGTGCCCGGCATCAGCAGCATGCCCGGCTCCTGCAGCTCGACGCCCAGCGCGCCCAGCTCGAACAGCTCTGCCGCCAGCACTTCCAGCTCGTCGGGCGGCGCCACCAGGACCAGCGCCCAGCTCACGGCAGCAGCTCCTTTGGCACCGCGCCTTCCGGAGCCACCAGCGCAATTACCTCGCGCTGCGCCACCAAAATCCGCTGCGCGGCGGCGAGCAGGTCCTGCGCCGTGACCGCCGCGATCTGCTCGGCGTAGTGCGACGAGGCGTCGGCCCCCAGCGCGTAGCACTCGTCGAAGGCGTAGACCGCCGCCCGCGAGGAGTTGCGCTGCAGCGAGATGGCGTGGGTGCCGATCAGGTGCGTCCGGGCGCGGTCGAGCTCGGCGGCGGTGACCGGATCCTCGCGGACCCGCCGCAGCTCGGCGCGGATGCCGTTGAGCGCCTCCTGCGTCTTGCCCGGCCCGCAGCCGATGTAGACGGCGAAGTACCCGGGGTCCACGCCCTCCATCGAGAAGCTGGTGACGCTGTAGGCGAGGCTCTTCTTGTCGCGCAGCTCGACGAAGAGCCGCCCGCCCTGTCCCGAGAGCACCGCCGAGAGGACCTCGAGCGGCCAGCGCTCCTTGTCGCTGAGCCGCACTCCCGGAAAACCGAGCACGAGGTGCGCTTGCGCCTTGTCGAGCTTGCGGACGGCCACCCGCGGCGCCTCGATGGGATCTTCCTGCGGCGGATTGGGCAGGGCCGGCCGCGCCTGCGCCGCGCTGCCCAGCTTCTCTTGCACCAGTGCCCGGACCTCGCCGGGATCGACGTCGCCCACCACCGCGAGGGTCACCGCGGCGGGAGGAAACTTCTCCTTGCGGTACTGCGCGAGGAGCCCCGGCTCGAAGCGGGCCACGCTCGCTTCGGTGCCCAGCGTGTCGAGCCGGTACGGATGCTTGCGAAAGAGGGTCTCGGAGAAGAGGAGGAAGGCGACGCCGGCGGGATTGTCGTCGCGGGAGCGCAGCTCGTCGATCTGCAGGGTGCGCTCGCGCTG
>JANXXR010000473.1 GCA_025350525.1 Deltaproteobacteria bacterium | reverse complement strand
CTCGGTGTTGCCGAGCTGGCCGATGGTGGCCTTGCACTCGAGCAGGATCTTGCGGACCTCGGTCGAGGGCATGCGGATCTGGGCGTACTTGCCCTCTTTCGCCATCAGCTGGCCGAAGGATCCGGCCGAGCGGATCATCTGCGCGCCGTGGCCCTTCTTCATCTCCACCGAGTGGATGACGGTGCCGAGCGGTATGGCGTGCAGCGGCAGGCAGTTGCCGGGCCGGATGTCCACCGTCTCGCCGGAGTTGAGCATGTCGCCCACGTTCACGCCGACCGGCCAGAGGATGTAGCGCTTCTCGCCGTCGGTGTAGTGGAGCAGCGCCAGGCGCGCCGACCGGTTGGGGTCGTACTCGATGGAGGCGACCTTGGCCGGCACCCCGTCCTTGTCGCGCTTCCAGTCGATGATGCGCATGCGCTGCTTGTGGCCGCCGCCGCGGTGGCGGGTGGTGATGCGGCCGTGCACGTTGCGCCCGCCACTCGACTTGAGCGAGGTGGTCAGCTTCTTTTCCGGCGTGTCCCTGGTGATCTCGGCGAAGTCCGGCGAGGTGGTCAGGCGGCGGCCGGGGCTGGTCGGCTTGTAGCTCTTGAGCGCCATGGCTTACTTCCCCTCGAAAAGCGAGATGGCGTCGCCTTCTTTGAGCGTCACGATCGCCTTCTTCCAGTTGGACCGCTGCCCTTCGCTGCGGCCGATGCGGCGGAACTTCCCGCGCACGATGGCGGTCTTGATGTCGATGACCTTGACCTTGAAGAGGCCCTCGATGGCCTGCTTGACCTCGGTCTTGTTCGCCTTCATGTCGATCTCGAAGGCAAACTTGTTCTCGCGGTCGCGCATGCGATCGAGCTTCTCGGTGTCCAGCGGCCGCTTGATGATGTCGAATCGATTCATGGTCTCACTCCGTTCGCCATGGACCCGTAAGGATGCGCCTTCGGCGCGCTGTGGACCGGGTTCATGCCAGCACCCCTTCGAGCGCCTGGGCCGCGTCCTTGGTGAGGACCAGCGACTGGTGCTTGAGGATGTCGTAGACGTTCGCGCCCTCGACGGGCAGGAACTTGTACTTCTGCGCGTTGCGGATCGACTTGAAGAGGTTCTGGTTGGCCTTCATGCCCAGGACCAGCACGCTCTCGAGGCCCAGCTTGCCGAAGGCGTTGACCGCCTCCTTGGTGGAGGGCTTGGCCGGCGCCCAGGCGTCGATGACGAAGAGCGCCTTGTCGGCGTTGCGCTTCGAGATCGCCGCCCGGATGGCCGCCTTCCGGACCTTCTTGGGCACGTGGTACTCGTGGTCGCGCATCTTCGGCGCCATCGCCTTGCCGCCGCCGACCCACTGGCTGGCGCGGATGGAGCCCTGGCGCGCCCGCCCGGTGCCCTTCTGCTTGTAGGGCTTCTTGCCGCCGCCCGAGACCAGCGAGCGGTTCTTGACGCCCACCGTGCCGGCCCGGCGCGAGGCCAGCTGCGCCTTGACCACCTCGTAGAAGAGGTGCTCGTCGATGGGCGCGTTGACGATCTCGTCGGGCAGATCGATGGTCCCGACCTTCTGCTTCTCGAGATTGATGACGTCCAGGGTGGCCATGGTTAGCTCTTGATTTCCACGTCGACGCCGGCGCTCAAGTCGAGCTTCATCAGGGCGTCGAGCGTCTGCTGGGTGGGCTCGAGGATGTCGAGGAGCCGCTTGTGGGTGCGGATTTCAAACTGCTCGCGCGACTTCTTGTCCACGTGCGGGCTGCGCAGCACGGTGAACTTGTTGATGCGCGTCGGCAGCGGGATCGGGCCCACCACCTTGGCGCCAGTGCGCTTCGCGGTCTCGACGATCTCGCCGGCCGACTGATCGAGCAGCTTGTAATCGTACGCCTTCAGCCGGATCCGGATCTTCTGGGTCGCCATTCATCCCTCTTCAAATCTCAAAGAACGTTGGGCTTCAGCCCCAGACCTCAGGCCCCAGGCCGAGAAGCCTGAAGCCACCTGAGGCCTGAAGCCTGAAGCCTGAGGCCTCTTCCTACGCGATCACCTGCGTGACAACGCCGGCGCCGACCGTCCGGCCACCTTCGCGGATGGCGAAGCGGACTTCCTTCTCCAGCGCGATGGGCATCATCAGCTCGACTTCCATCTCGATGTTGTCGCCCGGCATCACCATCTCCACGCCGGCCGGCAGCTTGACCGAGCCGGTGACGTCGGTGGTGCGGAAGTAGAACTGGGGCTTGTAGCCGTTGAGGAACGGCGTGTGGCGCCCGCCTTCGTCTTTGGTGAGCACGTAGACGTTGGCCTTGAACTGCGTGTGCGGGGTCACCGAGCCGACCTTGGCCAGCACCTGGCCGCGCTCGATGTCCTCGCGCTTGACGCCGCGCAGGAGCAGGCCGACGTTGTCGCCGGCCAGGCCCTCGTCGAGCAGCTTGCGGAAGGACTCGACGCCGGTGCACACCGTCTTGGTGGTGGCCTTGAGGCCGACGATCTCGACTTCCTCGCCGACCTTGATCTTGCCGCGCTCGATGCGGCCGGTGGCGACGGTGCCGCGGCCGGCGATCGAGAAGACGTCCTCGACCGGCATCAGGAACGGCTTGTCGGTCTCGCGGACCGGCTCGGGGATATAGGTGTCCATCGCGTCCATCAGCTTGAGGATGGCTTCCTTGCCCTGCGGACCGGTGTCGCCGGTGAGCGCCTTGTAGGCCGCGCCGCGGATGATGGGGGTCTCGTCGCCCGGGAACTTGTAGGCCTTGAGCAGGTCGCGGATTTCCATCTCGACCAGGTCGAGCAGCTCGGCGTCGTCGACCAGGTCCACCTTGTTGAGGAAGACGACGATGCGCGAGACGTTGACCTGCGAGGCGAGCAGGACGTGCTCGCGGGTCTGCGGCATGGGGCCGTCGACCGCGCTGACCACCAGGATGGCGCCGTCCATCTGCGCCGCGCCGGTGATCATGTTCTTGACGTAGTCGGCGTGGCCCGGGCAGTCCACGTGCGCGTAGTGGCGCTTGGACGACTCGTACTCCACGTGCGAGGTGGCGATGGTGAGGATCTTGGTCGCGTCGCGGCGTCCCTGCGAGGCCGAGGCCTTGGCCACTTCATCGTAGGGGACGAACTTCGACCAGCCCTGGTCCGCGCTCACCTTGGTGAGGGCGGCGGTGAGGGTGGTCTTGCCGTGGTCGACGTGGCCGATGGTTCCGACGTTGACGTGCGGCTTCTTTCGCTCGAACTTTTCCTTGGCCATGGACGTGCTCCTCGCTGGTGGTGCTTGAAAGTTGTGTTCCGATTCAAAGTGGGGCGCGCTCTTTACGCTAAACCGCGGGACTTTGCAATGAGCTGATCGCCGATGTGCCCCGGCACCGGCGCATAGTGGTGAAACTGCATCGTATAAATGGCCCGGCCCTCGGTCGCGGAGCGCAGCGAAGTGGAGTAGCCGAACATCTCCGCCAGGGGCACGTGGGCGTCGACCACCTGCATGGCCGCCCGCGGCTCCATGTGCAGGATCTTGCCGCGCCGGGCCGAGAGGTCGCCGATGACGGCGCCCATGAACTTCTCGGGGACGACCACTTCGGTGGCCATGATCGGCTCGAGCAGGACAGGGCCTGCCTTGTTGGCTGCTTCCTTGAAGCCGATCGAGCCGGCGATCTTGAAGGCCATCTCGTTGGAGTCGACGTCGTGGTAGCTGCCGTCGAAGAGATCGACCTCGACGTCGACGATGGGGTGGCCGGCGATGACGCCGCCCTCCATGGCCTCGGCGACCCCCTTCTCCACCGGCGCCACGTACTCCTTGGGGATGACGCCGCCCACCAGCTTGTTGAAGAACTTGAAGCCGCTGCCGGCCGCGCCGGGCCGCACCCGCAGCCAGACGTGGCCGTACTGGCCGCGCCCGCCGGTCTGGCGGATGTACTTGCCCTCCGCCTCGACCTCCTTGGTGATGGTCTCGCGGTAGGCCACTTGTGGTTTTCCGACGTTGGCCTCGACCTTGTACTCGCGGCGCATGCGGTCGACGATGATGTCGAGGTGCAGTTCGCCCATGCCGGAGAGGATGGTCTGCCCGGTGTCCTCGTCGGTGCGCATGCGGAAGGACGGGTCCTCGACGGCCAGCCGCTGCAGCGCCACGATCATCTTCTCCTGATCGGCGGTGCCCTTCGGCTCGACGGCGATGTGGATCACCGGCGCCGGGAACTCCATCTTCTCGAGGATGATGGGCGCGTCGGCGTCGGAGAGCGTGTCGCCGGTGGTGACGTTCTTGAGGCCCACCACCGCGGCGATGTCGCCGGCGAGGATCTCGTCGATCTCCTCGCGCTTGTTGGCGTGCATGCGCAAGAGGCGTCCGATGCGCTCGCGCCGGTCCTTGGCCGAGTTGTAGACGGCCTGCCCGGTGGCGACGCGCCCGGAGTAGCAGCGGATGAAGGTCAGCTGGCCCACGAAAGAGTCGGCCATGATCTTGAACGCCAGCGCCGAGAACGGGCGAGGACGCGGTGCGCGAGACGAGCGACAAGGC
>JANXXR010000451.1 GCA_025350525.1 Deltaproteobacteria bacterium | reverse complement strand
TGAAACAGTAGCGTCACCTGGATTGGCATGCCCGGGCGACCCCACTGTCCTGCGGTACCTGTCGTTGGCCAAAACTCGATCCGGCGTCTCCACGAACCAAGAATGGCGGACGGCGACCACCGATTCGTCATCTCAGGCTGAAGGGGCAAGGCGGGGAGGGGAGGACGATCGTGACACCGGCGCCGCGTTGCCAAGGCTTTGAAGCGCGATTGGACTTCGAATCTCGAAAGAGCCCCCTTGGCGCTACGAGTTGCCCCATTTCTTGCCGCGCCAAGAACGTGCGAAGGCGGCGACGGCACCCGGCGCGAGCCAGAGCGAGTTGACGACACGCAGGTGCTCAATACGGCCCTCGGCGCATCCTTGCGGAGAAGGTACTCCGGCACTTGGAACTGAGCTGCCACCTGCGCGGGCGTGAGAGGGCGATCCTCACCTGCCGAAGGCGCGCTGACCACCGGCTGACCAAAAGTCTTGTGCTCGCTTGATGCAGCTTGCGTCGGCGACGATGAAGGGGCGCCCAGTGAATCGAGGGATTCTGCGGGGTTGATAGGCTCTGATGCGGTCTGCAAGCCTTCGTCGGTTGCCTCATAACCCGAAGGTCACAGGTTCAAATCCTGTCCCCGCAACTCTTCTATCAAAGACTCCTCCGCCGCTCTCTCTTCGAGGGCGGCGGAGACGTCGATGCCGGCGGTGGCGAGGTAGTACCGGCGCTGGCCCTCTTGCTTGGGGGTCATCAGGATGGTGCCAAGGTGGGTGTGGAGCAGGGCGCGCGCTGTTTCGACGTCAGCACTCAATGTGTCGAGGAGGTTCTGTAGAAAGTCTGTCGCTGAAGTGACGTCTGCCTCCGCTGGGTTAGATGAGAGAGCGGCCTCTCTCGCCGCCCTCTGGTCACGGAGCCGCTGAAGTTGGGTCTTCTCCAGCCGGAACTGGGCTGCAAGATCCGAGTCAAGACCCAGTTCAGCCATCGCCTTGGCCAAGTTCGAAATCGGTGTCTGACGGGCACCCCAAAGGACACAGGGGGTCTGGACTTGTTCCCCCAACGCGAGTGCGAACAAGCAGAGAATTGACCCGGATTTGCAAACGTCGCGGAGTTCAGGGCGGAACTCGCCCGAAGGCCCGCCGCGGCTGTGTTAAGCAACCAGCCGAAGAGTTCGACTGGCCGAAGGTGATGGCTCCCCATTGGACACCGATTTCGAACGCACTTGTCTGCAGGGTCCGAGAATCAAGGACTTAGGTGCGGTCGTTCGAAATGTCCTCCGGTGCCCGGCCGCGATCACGAACGGAAAGTGTTCGGCGACCCCCGCCTCGGGCAGTACGATGCGCGGGAAACATCTTCCGGCCTCTGGCGACCGGGCTTGCGGCGACGCGAGGTGAGCGGCGTGCAGCACGACGACTTTCCCAACGCGTTCCTGCCGCCCTTCGTGCGCAGCGCGAGGATGCCGTGATCCGGCGACGCGACCTGGTGAAGCTCGCCGCAGCGGCCCTGCTTCCCACGCCGGCCGCTCGCCGCTCCGGCGGTTACGACGTCGCGGTGATCGGCGCCGGTGTCTTCGGAGCCTGGACCGCCTGGCACTTGCAGCGCGCCGGCCGCCGCGTCCTCATCGTCGACGCGTACGGACCGGCCAACGCCCGCGCCAGCTCGGGTGGGGAGTCGCGCGTCATCCGCCTCTTCTACGGCAAGGACGAGATCTACACGCGCATGGCGCTGACCTCTCTCCGCTTCTGGGGCGACCTGTCGAGGCGCGCTGCGTTGCCCGTCCTGCACCGCATCGGCGTGCTGGAGCTGATCGGCCGCGACAACCGCTACGCGCGCGAGAGCCGCGAGGCGATCCGGCGCGCAGGCGGCCAGGTCGAGGACCTCTCGCGCGACGAGCTGGCGAAGCGGTACCCGCAGATCTCGCTCGAAGGCATCACCGAAGGACAGCTCGAGCCGGCGAGCGGAGCGGTGATGGCGCGGCGCGCGGTGCTGACACTGGTGAAGGAGATGGTCGCAGCCGGCGCTACTTATCTGATGGGCGCCGTCGCGCCGCCGGCCGGCAAGGGCAGACTGTCCGAGGTGCGGCTGCGCGATGGCCGCGCGCTGCAGGCCGGGGCTTTCGTTTTCGCATGCGGACCTTGGCTGCCGCGCCTCTTTCCCGCGGTGCTGCGCGGCCGCATCCAGCCCACGCGCCAGGAAGTCTTCTTCTTCGGGCCGCCGGCCGGCGACAGGCGCTTTGCCCCGCCGGCCCTTCCGGTGTGGG
>JANXXR010000417.1 GCA_025350525.1 Deltaproteobacteria bacterium | reverse complement strand
CGGCGTCCCCGGCCTCGACGTCATCACGCACGGGGGCATCCCCAAGGGGCGCTCCACCCTAGTCTGCGGGGCGGAGCGGTACCGCCAAGACCATCCTCTCCCTGCAGCTGGCCACCAACCTGGCGCGGAGCGGCGTCAAGAGCTGGTAGTCGCGGTGGAGGAGACGCCCGAGGATCTGGTCACCACCTCCAGCTCCTTGGCTTCGACCTCGCGCAGCTCCTCGAGCGCAGCCTCATCAAGGTCTGCGACCTGACCCGGCCGGTCGAGGGGCCCACCTACGTCTCCGGCGCCTACGACATCGCCGGGCTCGTCGACCGCATCTCCGCCCTGGTGCGCGAGACCTCGGCGCAGGCGCTGGTGCTCGACTCGGCCACTGCCCTCTTCAGCCCGCGGCCCAGGGACGAGGAGCTGCGCTCGCACTTTTTCCACCTCATCCACGCCTTCCGGCGGCTGGGCATCACCGCGGTGGCGACGGCCGAGTCCAAATCCGATTACTCCGACCAGCTCACCACCCTGGGAGTCGAGGACTACGTCTGCGATGCGGTGATCGTGCTGAGAAACCACGTCGACGGCGAACGCCGCCGCCGCTCGGTCGAGGTCCACAAGTACCGGCGCAGCTCGCACTACAAAGGCGAGTACCCCTGCACCATCTCTGCCCGCGGCGTCACCGTCTTTCCGCTCGACGCGCAGGACCGCACCGAGCTGGAGGAGCACCATCGCTTCTCCAGCGGCCTGGCCGCGCTCGACGAGATGAACTGCGGCGGCTGGCTGCGCGACTCCATCATCCTCCTGCGCGGGCCGTCGGGCAGCGGCAAGACCACCCTCGCCGGAATGTACGCGCGCGCCGGCGCCCTCCGCGGCGAGCGCGTCGTCTACTACGGCTTCGAGGAGACCAAGCCCATCCTCATGCGCAACTTCGCCTCGCTGGGCCTGTCGATGGAGGAGCTGGAGCGCGCCGGCAAGTTGCGCGTCGCCTGCCGCTATCCGGAGGCCACCAGCCCCGAAGACCTGCTCATCGACCTGCGGGTCGGGCTCGACGAGTTCAAGCCCAGCCTGATCGTCCTCGATTCGATCAGCTCCATCGAGCACTCGACCAGCAAGCACGGCTTCCGCCAGTTCATGGTGGGATGGCCTCGCAGCTGCGCGAGCACGGGCGCAGCGCGCTGCTCATCCAGACCGTCGGCAGCAACCAGGTCGGCAGCAATCAGAAGGCGGAGCGCGACGCGCCTTTCCTCTCCACCATCCCCGACGCCATCTGCCTCTTGGACTACGACCGCAGCGGCCGGGACCTCGAGCGCACCATCCAGGTGCTGAAGATGCGCGGCTCGCCGCACGTCACCGAAAAGCGCGAGCTGCACATCGAGCAGGGTGGGTTGCGCATCGAACATCTGCTCCTCGCCTGACCACACCCGACCCCTTTCCGCCTACCCGCCCCGGATGCCTAACCTCCCAGTGGAGGCCCATGGCCCTATCTCTGCCCCAGCCCCGGCCCCGGGAGCCGGCGTTGCTGAAGTCCGTCCGCGAAGCCGCCCAGAACGCCAACAGCGTGGAGGACGCCCTGCGCGCGGCGCTGCAGCAGATCTGCGCCGCTACCGGCTGGCAGGCCGGACGGGTGGAATTCGCCGACCAGATCGGCGCGCTGGCGAGGCACATCGTCTGGTACCTCGAGCGGCCGGAGCGGCTGGGCAGCCTGCGCAGCATCGCCGAGCGTCGCAGGCGCGGCCGGGGCACCGGTCTCGTGGACACCGTGCTCCGGGACGGCGCGCCCCAATGGCGTCCGGATCCAGAGGAGGGCGCAGCCGCGGTCTTTGCCTTTCCTGCCGTCGCCCACCACCGCACGGTGGCGGCGGTCGAGTTCTTCTCCGGCGCCCGGGACGCGCCAGACGACGCCCTCCTCGCCGGCATCGCCAGCGCCTGCGCCGGGCTGGGCCCGGTCATCGAGCAGAAGCCCGCCGAGGAGACGCTGCGCAAGGTCGAGCGGGGCTACCGCGAGCTGTTCGAGAGCGTTGAAGAGGCGCTCATCGTCATCGACCCGCGCAACGGCCTGGTGCTCGACGCCAACCCCCGCGCCGCCCTCCTCTTCGGCGTGCCGCGCGAGCGCCTTCTGGGGACTTCGGTGCACGCGCTCTGGTCGAACGCCACCGTGGCCCGCGCGGCGATCGCGCGGGGGCGGAGATTCGAGACCCTGCTCCGCGGCGCGGGCCCTCCCGAGGTCGTGCTCGAGGTCAGCGCCAGCGCCGTTCGGTACCACGGCGTGCCGGCGGCCCTGCTGCTCGCCCGCGAGGTGACCCAGCGGGTGCGCGTGCTGGAGGCCCTGCGCGCCTCGGAAGAGCGCTACCGGGTGCTCTTCGAGAACAACCCACAGCCGATGTGGGTCGAGGATGCCGAGTCCGGGACGTTCCTGGCGGTCAACGACGCCGCCGTGCGCCACTACGGCTGGCCCCGCGAGCGCTTCCTTACGCTGCGCTCGGCGGACCTGCGCTTCGATCCGGGGGCGGCGGCCGAGCAGCGCAACGGCTCGCCCGCCATCGAGCGGCACCGGACCGCCTCGGGCGAAGTCCACGACCTCGAGCTCTCGGTGCACGAGGTGGTCTTCGAAGCGCGGCGGGCGCTGCTGGTGGCCGCCACCGACGTCACCGCCCGGCGCAAAGCGCAGGCGCGGCTGCTGCAGGCGGCCTTTTACGATCCGCTGACCGGGCTGCCCAACCGCGCGCTCTTCAAGGACCGCATCGAGGTCGCCTTCGCGCGGGCCAAGGGCCGCGAGGCGGCCCGCTTCGCCGTGCTCTTCCTCGACCTCGACCGCTTCAAGCTGGTCAACGACTCGCTGGGCCACCGCGCCGGCGACGAGCTGCTGGTCCAGATCGCGCGCCGCCTCGAGAGCTGCCGGCGCGCCGGCGACACGGTGGCCCGGCTGGGCGGAGATGAATTCACCCTGCTGGTCGAGGGCGTCTCCGGAGAGGAAGAGGCGGTGGCGGTGGCCGAGCGCGTGCACCGGGCGCTCTCGCCGCCGTTTCTGGTCGAAGGTCACGAGGTGTTCGCGGGCGCCAGCATCGGCATCGCGCTGGGCGGGCCCGAGACCGAGCGCGTCGAGCACCTGCTCCGCGACGCCGACACCGCCATGTACCGGGCCAAGGTACGCAGCAGCCGCCACGCGGTCTTCGACAGCTCCATGCACCAGCGGGCGATGGCGGAGCTGCGCCTCGAGAATGAGCTGCGCCGGGCCCTCGAGCGCGGCGAGTTCCGCGTGCATTACCAGCCCATCGTCGACCTCGCGACCGGACGCGCGGTGGGGGTCGAGGCGCTGGTGCGCTGGGAGCACCGCGAGCGGGGCCTGGTGCCGCCGAGCGAGTTCATCCCCCTCGCCGAGGAGACGGGCCTGGTCGTTCCGCTGGGCCGCTGGGTGCTGGACGAGGCCTGCCGCGCGCTCTCGGTGCTGCCGGAGGGGATCACGCTCTCGGTGAACCTGTCGGGACGGCAGCTGCTCCAGGCCGACTTCGGCGAGCAGCTCGCCACAATGTTGCAGCAACGCGGCCTCAATCCCTCGCGGCTGCGGCTGGAGCTGACCGAGAGCATGCTGATCGGCAACGGCGCCGCCGCCATCGAGGCCCTCGACAAGCTGCGGGCCACCGGCGTCCGCCTCTGCATCGACGACTTCGGCACCGGATACTCCTCGCTCAGCTACCTGCACGAGCTGCCCATCGACTCGCTCAAGATCG
>JANXXR010000392.1 GCA_025350525.1 Deltaproteobacteria bacterium | reverse complement strand
CAGCGCGCCACGTGAGGAGGCGGGCCGCGTCGAGCTCCACCGCCATGTCGGCGAGCATGAACTGGATCGCCTGGTGCTGGGCGATGGGCACGCCGAAGGTCTTGCGGATCTTGGCGTAGTCGCGGGCGGCCTCGAACGCGGCCCGGCCGATGCCGATGGCCTGCGCGGCGATGCCGATGCGCCCGCCGTCGAGGGTGGCCATGGCGATCTTGAAGCCTTCGCCCTCGGCGCCCAGGCGCTGCGCCGCCGACACTTCCAGGTTCTCGAAGAAGATGGTGCACGAGGGGCTGGCGCAGATGCCCAGCTTCTCGTCGGCCTTCTGGCGGAGGAAGCCGGGCGCGCTGGTGTCGACGAGGAAGGCGGTGATGCCCTTGGTGCCCTTCGACAAGTCGGTCATGGTGAAGAGCACCATCGCGTCGGCCACGGGGCCATTGGTAATCCAGTTCTTGGTCCCGTTGATGAGGTAGGTGTCACCTTTGCGTGTCGCGGTGGTGCGCTGCTCGGCGGCGTCGGAGCCCGCCTGCGGCTCGGTGAGGCCGAAGCAGCCCAGCTTGTCGCCCCGCGCAAACGGCTTGAGCCAGCGCTCTTTCTGCTCGTCGGTGCCGAACTTGAGGACCGGATCGCAGTAGAGCGAGTTGTTGACGCTGAGCGTGACGCCGACGGAAGCGCAGCCGCGCGAGATCTCCTCGATGGCCAGCGCGTACCCGACGCTGTCCATTCCGGCGCCGCCCCACTCGGACGGAACCGCCACGCCGCCCAGGCCCAGCTCGAAGGCCTTCTTGACGGCGTCCGCGGGGAACTTGTGCTCCCGGTCCCAGCGCTTGGCGTTGGGGGTCAGCTCTCTTGCAGCGAAGTCGCGGCAGGTGTCCCGCAGAAGCCTCTGCTCTTCGCTGAGTTCAATATCCATGGTGCGAATCTCTCGAGGCTGCAAGAACGGGGTGGTGAGCATACACACAGAGCCCGCCTCGTCCAAGAGCGGAGGCATCGGATCTCTGGAGGGTAGACCGGTTCAGTCCTGCAGCCCCGCTGCAACAGGTCGGGATCAGGAGGTCTTCTTGTCGGCGAATTTCGCTGGATCCTTGACGAAATCGGGCTTGCACTCGTCGCAGCAGAAAGCATAGACGCGGCCGGCGTAAGTCTCGAACTGCGTCTCCTTGCCCACCTTGAAGACGTCGCCGGAGACCGGGCAGCGGGCCCAGGTTCCCTCCGGCGGTTGCTTCTCGAACGAGCGCGGCGCGTCCTTGTGATCGTTCTTGGCGGCGTGGTTCGAAGGCGGGTGGTGATCGGCGTCGTGCGCGAGGGCCGGCGTGGCGGCTAGCGCTGCGGCGAGGAGGAGGATTTTCATTTTCATACCTGGGCCAACAGGTTCCGCGCGATCACCATCCGCTGGATCTGCGAGGTCCCCTCGTAGATCTGCAGCAGCTTCGCGTCGCGCATCAGTTTTTCAACCGGGTATTCTTTCGTGTAGCCGTATCCGCCGAAGATCTGCACCGCGTCGGTGGCCACCTGCATCGCCGAGTCGGCGCCGAACGCCTTCGCATACGACGACTCGATGGCGTCGAGCTTCCCCTGCCCGATGCTCCACGAAGCCTTGAGCATGAGCAGGCGGGTAGCCTCGTACTTCATCGCCATCTCCGCCAGCATGAACTGCACCGCCTGGAACTGCGCGATCGGCTGGCCGAAGGCCTTGCGCTCCAGCGCGTAGCGGCGGCACTCGTCGAGCGCGCGCCGCATGATGCCGGTGGCGCCGGCCGCGATCCATGGACGAGAGCGGTCGAAGGTCTTCATCGCGACTTTAAAGCCCTGCCCCTCCTCGCCGATCAGGTTTGCCCGGGTGAGCTTGACCTCGTCGAAGAGCACGTCGCTGGTGTCGCTCGCGCGCTGCCCCATCTTGTCTTCCTTCTTGCCGACGGAGACGCCGGCCGCGTCGCGCGGAACCACGAAGCAGGTGATGCCCTTGTGCCGATCCTTCGGCTCGCCGATGCGCCCGAAGACGGTGTACCAGGCGGCGAAGCGGGCGTTGGTGATCCAGCGCTTCTGGCCGGTCATCACGTACTCGTCGCCGACCTTCCGCACGGTGGTGCGCATGCCGGCGACGTCGGAGCCGGCGTCGGGCTCGCTGCAGGCGTAGGCGGCGAAGATGGGCGCGTCGGTGAGCTGGGTCAGCCACTTCTTCTTCTGCTCCTCGCTGCCGGCCAGCATGATGGGCATGGCGGCGAGGTTGTTGCCGAAGAGCGTGGTGCCGATGCCGGCGCAGCCATAGTTCACCTCCTCGGCCATGAGCACGTGGTCGACGGTGGAGAGGCCGATGCCGCCGTACTCCTGCGGGATCTCCGCGTTCATCAGCCCCACTTCCCAGGCCTGCTCGCAGATCTCCTTGGGAAAGGTCCCGTGCTCGTCCAGCTTCTGCGCGACCGGGATGATCTTCTCGCGGGTGAACTTGCGGGCGGTCTCGACCAGACGCTGCTGCTCGTCGCTGAGGGAGAAATCCATATTTATTTTCCTGTGAACTTGGGAGGGCGCTTTTCCACGAAGGCCTGCATGCCCTCGCGGCGATCGTCGGTGTCGAAGAGGAGCGCGAACGACTCCGCCTCTTGGCGGTTGGCCGCGCGCAGCGGCATGTCGTAGCCGCGCTCGACCAGCCGCTTGGCGCGGGCCACGGCCAGCGGGCCGCGGGTAGCGATCTTCGCGGCCACCTGCCGGCAATGCGGAATCAGCTGCTCGCGGGGCAGCACGGCGTTGACGAGGCCGATCTCCAGCGCGCGCCTGGCGTCGATCAAGTCGCCGGTGAAGATCATCTCCTTGGCCTTGATCTTCCCCACCAGGCGCACCAGGCGCTGGGTGCCGCCGAAGCCGGGCGTGACGCCCAGCGAGACCTCGGGCAGGCCGAGCTTCGCGTTCTCGGCGACGAAGATCAGGTCGCAGGCCACGGCCAATTCCAGCCCGCCGCCCAGCGCGAAACCGTTGACCGCGGCGATGGCGGCGCAGGGAAGATCCTCGAGGAGCGCGGTGAGCACATGGCCCAGCTCGCTGAACTCGCGCGCCGCCCATGGGGTCATCGGCACCATCTCTGCGATGTCGGCGCCGGCCACGAAGGCGCGGTCGCCGGCGCCGGTGAGGATGATGGCCCGCTCGTCGGCGCACTCGCGCACCGCCGCGGTCAGCTCGCGCAGCGTCTCGCTGTTCAGGGCGTTGAGCGACTTGGGCCGGTTGACCGTGATGGTGGCGATCTGGTCTTGGCGCTCGACGACGACGTTCTCATAAGAGGTGGACATTTGGTTAGTACCTATAAAAACCGCGCTGCGTCTTCCGGCCCATCCAGCCCGCGTCCACGTACTGCCGCAAGAGCGGGGCCGGCCGGTACTTGTCGTCGCCCAGACCCTTGTGCAGCACCTCGGCGATGTAGAGGCAGGTGTCGAGCCCGATGAAGTCGGCCAGGGTCAGCGGCCCCATGGGCACGTTGGTGCCGAGCTTCATCGCCGTGTCGATGTCCTCGGCGGTGGCCAGCCCTTCCTGCAGGGCGAAGCAGGCTTCGTTGATCATCGGGATGAGAATTCTATTTACTATAAAACCCGGCATGTCCTTGGAGAGCACGGTGGTCTTGCCCATGCGCGTGGCCAGCGCCTTGGTGGCCGCGTAGGTCTCGTCGCTGGTCTGCGCGCCGCGGATGACCTCCACCAGCTGCATCACCGGCACCGGGTTCATGAAGTGCATGCCGATGACGCGCTCGGGACGCTCGACGCTGGCGGCGATGCGGGTGATGGGAATGCTCGAGGTGTTGGTGGCGAGGATGGCCTCGGGCTTGAGGGCGCGGGCCAGGTCGGCGAAGACCTTCTTCTTCACGCCTTCGTTCTCGGTGACCGCCTCGACAGCGAAGTCGGCGTGAGCGGCGTCGGCAGCGGAGCCCGTGCCCTTGAGGCGCGAAATGGTCGCCGCCGCGGCGTCAGCGGCCAGCTTGCCCTTGCCCACCGCCTTCTGCAGCTGCGCCTCGATGCCCTTGAGCGATTTCGCCACCAGCTCGGTGTTCAGGTCGATGAGGAAGACCTCAATCCCACTCTGCGCCGCCACCTGCGCGATGCCGGCGCCCATCTGCCCTGCCCCCACCACCGCCAGCGTCTTGACGTCCACGCGAAGCACCTCCGAAGTGGCGCGTGGGATAAGCCACAGCGGACCGGGAGTCAAATGCGGTAACTTCGCTGCGTGGACCAGCGGGTGCGCCAGGGGATCGTCGACGACGCGGCGGCCATCTGCGGGGCCAGGCTCGCCGAGCTGCGCCTGCGCGGCGACCTGATCGATGGCGAGGCCAGCGCCGGCGGGCTCCTCCAGGCTGCCGTCGGCGGCGCGGTCTCCACCCGCAAGAAGCGCGACGAGGCCGGGCGGCGCCTGGAAGATCTGGTGGCGCGCGGGCTGCTCGAGCACGGCCCCGGGCTCGAGCGCAGCGTGCGGGTCCTGCGCTGCCCAGACGAGGTCGCGCAGGCTCTCGACGTGCCGGAGTTGTGGTGCGCCGAGGTGCCGCTCACGGTCGAGAACGAATCGGCCGGCCTCCTCCGCCTGCTGCTCGAAAAGGAGCCGGGCCGCTCGCTCTTGCGGGCGCTGCGCGGCATCGGCCGCGAGACCTCGCTGCAGCTAGAGCAGGAGCGCGGGAGGCTGAGCGCGCTGGCCGAGCTCTCGCGGGCGCGGGAGAACCTGACCACGCTGGCGGCGGCGGCGGCGCGGCTGCGGCACGAGACCGAGCGGGGCGACGTGCTGCGCGCCATCGCCGCCGAGCTGCGCAAGCTGGGCTACGAGAGCGCGGTGCTGCTCTCGGCGCCCGAAGGTCTGGTGCTCGCGCACCTCTCGCACAAGCGGGCGACGGTGGACGAGGCGATGAAGCTGGTGGGGCTCAAGCGCTTCAGCGAGCTGCGGCAGCTGGCGGCCGATCCCAACCGCCAGCCGCTCATCGGCAGCCTGCTCTCCTCGCCCGAGCAGGTGGTCGAGGTGCGGCCGCACTCGCTGCTCCACGCCATCTGGGGACGGCGCGCGCCGCAGCCCGTGCGCGAGAAGCTGATCGCGCTTCTGGGCATGGAGGTGACGCTGGTGGCGCCGCTGCGGGGCGTGGGCGACTCGGCGCTGGGCCTGCTCATCGCCGCGCCGCGGGAAGGAACGCCGGACCTGGCTGTGCTGGGCTCGCTGGCGCTGCAGGCCTCGCTCGCCCTCGAGCGGGCGGTGATGGCCGAGCGGATGCTGGAACAGACGCGGCTGGTCGAGGAAGCCGTCGAGGATCGCACCCGCCGCCTGCGCGAGGCCAACGACCGCCTGCTCGAGGCC
>JANXXR010000350.1 GCA_025350525.1 Deltaproteobacteria bacterium | reverse complement strand
GAGCGCGCCGGCATCCGGCTTCAGCGCGACGTGTTCGCTCAGGCCGGGGTGACGACGGTGGTCTGGCTCGAGGGGATCAACGACATCGGCGGCGCCGATGCGAGCGCCGCAACGGTCATCGACGGGATGCGGGCGGTCATCACTCGGGTCCATGCCCGCGGGCTGCAGATCATCGGAGCGACGCTCACGCCCAGCCAGGGCACCGCCTTCGGAGACTACGGGACCGCGACCACGAATGCCCAGCGAAACATCGTCAACGAGTTCATCCGCCACGGCGGCTGGTTCGACGGCGTCGTCGATTTCGACGCCGCGACCCGCGATCCCGCCGCCCCCGGCTTCCTGCTGCCCCAGTTCAACCTGCAGAGCACGACCGGGGGCATGGGCGATTTCCTGCATCCGAGCCGGCCGGGATTCATCGCGATGTCGGACGCGTTCGATCTGCGTTTGTTCCACTGAGCTGCGGCATGGCTGGCGCCGGCGGGAACCGGGCGCCAGCCATGGTTGCGGCGCGATCGTTCAGGTCCAATTCTCCGCTACCGAATCACCAGGACGGGCTTGGGGGAGATCTGCACCAGGTGGTCGGCGACGCTGCCCATCAGGAGCCGCGCCGGCAGGCTGCGCTCGCGGTGTCCCACCACCGTCATCGACACCTCCGGGTCCTGCGCAAGCTCAGCGAGCGCTTCGGCGGGTAGCCCGATCCGGTTCACCGCCTCCACCGAAACGCCCTCCTCCACCCTCGCCACGGCCTCGCGCAGGAGCGCGGTGGCCCGCTCTTCCTGGTCTGCTCTCCAGGCGGGGGCGGCATCCTTGAACTCCGACGAAGCGAACAGCGACGTGATCGGCGGCGAGACGTAGGCGACCTGCAGCTCGGCTCCGGTCGCCCGCGCGAGCTCGCCTGCCTTTGCCAGCGCTGCCCAGCCCTGCTCCGATCCATCGATTCCGACCACGATGCGCTTCATGATTTCCTCCGGGCGTTCGCTGCGAAAACAGCTGATCAGGATGAGTGCAAGACGCGCGCCCGAAGGCCGCGGCAATCAGGCGTCGGGAGCGACGCGCATCGAGCGGAGCGCCAGCCCCAGCCAGGCCAGCGTCGCCAGCACGAAGCACGAGGCCCCGGCGCCCAGCCAGAGGCGCAGATGCGGCGGATCGAAGTCGAAGAGGAGCCGCGCCAGGAGCGAGAGGACCAGCGCGCCGCCGAAGGCGCCGACCGCCCACGGGCGCCGGTCGAGCGATTGTCCTCGCCCGGCGTGAGTCAGCGCGACGTGCAGCGCGATCGAGAGCGAGAGGGCGCCGAACGAGCCGATGAAGACGACGTGCAGCAGGGCTTTGCGATACGCGGGGAAGAGGGCGACGAGGGCATAGCCAACGGGGAGCGCCCACGCTGCCAGCCACGCAATCTTCCGGTGCAGGCCCGGCAGGCTCGGGGCGCGCCACAGCCTGGCCGCGGGGATGAGCGCCGCGCCGGTGCAGATGGCCCGCAGCGCATGCGCCAGCGGCGCAGAGAAAAGCTGCTCGACGAAAAAGCTGCCCGCGAACACCAGGCCCAGCGCGAGGTGCAACGCGTGCGCAAAGCGCCTGGGCTCCGAGGGCGCGTCGCCCCGCGTGAGGTGCGGCACAATGAGGGCGCCCACTCCGACGACGAGGCTCGCCAGCACGCCCTGGAGCGCCAGATTGCGCCCGACGTCGTGCAGCCACATCCGGTCTTCGCCGCCCGCCGCGCCCACTCCTGCCAGCACGGGGGCGATGAGGGCCATCGCAAAGGCGAGCAGCACCCAGACGAAGCTCGCCGGCACGCGGCCCTTGGCGGTGCGGGCGCCGAAGCGGCGCAGCGCGAATTGCAGCACCGTCGCCATTCCCGCGGCCCAGAACAGCTGCGAGGCCGCCCAGTGCTCCCTGAATGCGAAGACCGCGGTTCCCAGCGGCGCGACGAGGCCGAGGCCCACTTCCCAGGCCGCCGCGGGTTGGGTCGCCGTCCGTCGCGGGATCATGGTGAAGAGGAAGCCCGCCGCCATGCAGGTGAGGAAGCACTGCACCTGCGCGAGGGCGTGGAAGACGGAAAGCCACTGCTCGGTTAGGCCGAAGGCGAAGAGGAGCCAGGGAGAGACGCCGGCCCACGAGAGCAGGACGCCCAGCGGAAAGAGCAGGCGATAGGGCTCGCTGCGCCAGAGGGGAACCCGGGCGTCCGCAGCGGCGCGGGAGGGTACGATGAGGAGCGCTTCGCTGGTCATGCAGATCGGGATGCACCGCGCGTGCCCCGCTCGGCGCCAGTAGAGGTGCGCCAGTAGAAGTGCACCAGTAGTGGCGCCGCTGCGCAGCGCAAGGGTTGCGTGGCGGGTTCGGTGCGTGCAACCGCTGCGCGGGTCAGTTCTTCCCTTGCAGGTGTTTCTGGAAGAACCGCAGCGTGTACCCATATTGGTAGAGCTGGTTGTCGCGCTTCTGCGCCCCGTGGCCCTCGTCGGGAAAGATGAGCAGCTCGACGGGCAGCTTGCGCTGCTCGAGGGCGTCGTGGATCTGCACCGCCTCGCCCACCGGCACGCGCGGGTCGCTGGCGCCCTGAATGAGCAGCAGCGGGCCCTTCACCCGATCGAGATAGGTCACCGGCGAGAGCTTGAGCAGCGCCTCGCGATCCTTCTCGGGATCGCCGTACTCGCTGACGCGCAGCGCGCGACGGTAAGGCGCGGTGTTGGTGAGGAAGGTCACCAGATTCGAGATGCCGACGATCTCCGCCCCCGCGTCGTAGGCGCCCGCGAACATGGTCATGCCGATGAGCGTCGAGTAGCCGCCATAGCTTCCGCCGAAGATGCCCAGCCTGGGCGCGGCGCCTCCGTCGGCGAAGCGCTTGCGGGCCCAGGTGGCCGCGTCCTCGATGTCGGTGATGATCTCGAGGCGCTTCGGTCCGTCGTCGGCGTGGATCCAGGTCTTGCCGTAGCCGTCGCTCCCGCGCACGTTGGGCTGGACGAAGACGAAGCCGCGCTCGACGAACATCTGCGCCACCGGCGAGAAGCCGGGCTGCGCCTGTCCCTCGGGGCCGCCGTGGAAATCGATCACCACCGGGCAGGGCTTCGGGCAATTCTTCGGCTCGCGCACGAAGACCGGGATGGGAGTTCCGTCGCGCGCGGGATAGGTCTCGAGCTTCGCCCGCACGAAGGCGCCCAGATCCACCTCGGGCGCGCTGCCGGTGTGCCAGCGCACCAGCTTTCCGGTCTTCCACTCGAGAACCCAGCTCTGGAGCGGCCCGGTGCCGGGGTCGAGCGCGATGACGCTGAGGCGCCCGTCGGGCGTGGTCGCGCCAAAGAAGACGTGATCGGCGGCGGGGAGCGCGGGCAGCTTCTCCTCGACGTGGGTGCGCGCGTCCATCGCGTGCGGGCGGGTGTAGCCCTCCTCGTTGACCGTGTAGAGCACGCGCCGGCGCTGCCGATCGATGCCGAAGTCCGAGACGTCGTACTTGAGCTCCGGCGTGACCTTGGTGAACTTTCCCTTCTGCCAGGAGTAGAGCCGCCGGTACTCGCCGAAGTGCGGCGTCTGCACCAAAACCTCGTCGCCCGGCCCGTAGGCGGCGTTGTACTCCTCGCGCTCGCCCTGGCCGAAGAGGGGCGTCAGGTCCTTGCCGTTCCATTCGAAGATCTCGCTCATGTTGCTGCCGACCTCTTTCACCAGGAGCAGCTTGTCGCCCTTTATGGTCGGCGACGCTCCAGAGGCCCTCCTGCGCGAAGAGCTGCTCGCTCTTCTTCTCGGTGCGGTCGTAGCGGTAGAGCGCGTAGGCGTCGGGCTTCTTGTCGTTGGCGCGGAAGTAGACGTAGCGCGAGTCGTCGCTGACGAAGAGGAACTCGGTCTGGACCACGGGCTTGTGCTGGATGACCTGGAGC
Source organism: Deltaproteobacteria bacterium (assembly GCA_025350525.1). Lineage (GTDB taxonomy): Bacteria > Myxococcota > Myxococcia > Myxococcales > 40CM-4-68-19 > 40CM-4-68-19. The sequence continues at coordinate 14,291 of JANXXR010000350.1, read as the reverse complement.
GGTCCGCCCTGGGGATCCTGCAGGTAGAGGCCCGGGTTCTCCTCGCCCTTGCGGTCGCGCTGGACGACGAGGGCGCTGCCGTCCGGGGTGACGGCGGCGATGCGGGTGGCGTCCTGCCCGCCGGTGAGTTGGGTGGGAAAGCGCATGGGGCCGTCGAGGCGCCAGACCTGCGAGACGCCGGTGACGCGCCAATTGAAGTAGAGGGCGCTGCCGTCGGGCGCGGGGATGCCGGCGCCGGGTGCGCGCACGTCGAGCATGTCCATGGCCGGCTACCGCCGCCGGGTGTCGCGCACTTTCTTCAGCGCCGCCTTGGGCCCCTTCCAGCCTGCACCCGCGCGTCCAGGTATTGCAGTCCGCCGGGCCCGTGTTACAGGGTCACCCGGTGTTTCTCAGAAGGGGAAACCATGCAGCCATCCAGACTCGTCACCGAGCACGAACATCTAATCCCCAAGGTCGCCTTGCAGTGAGCCCAAAAGCTCTCATGCTGCTCCGGTACCGCTTCCGAAGCCTCGGGCAGATGAGCCGGCACCTCCACAGCGCCGGCGGCCGCACCCTCTTCTTCTATCGCGAGCCCCGTGTCGCGCTGACGTTCGGCGATCGCGTCTTCATCGAGTTCACGCTCGAGGACAGCGAGCAGAGCGTGCTCCTGCGGGGCTCGGTGCTGAGCGCGGTGGCCGCGCCGACCCGCGGCGTTTGGCTCGACTGCGCCGACACCGGCTTGTGCCGGACCTTCACCGACAGCGCGCTGGCCGGACGCAAGCAGCGCCGGCTCAGCTGCGATGCGATGGTCGAGATCCGACAGAACGACTACCGCACCATCGGCAGGATCGTGGACGTGAGCATTGGCGGGGCGCGAATCATGGACGCGCTCGGCGAGCTGGACAAGGACGTCGCCATGCACCTGCGCGTCCTGGCTGCCGACCCCTCGTGGCCGAGCGAGATCGGGCTGGCGCAGCTCCTCCGCGCTCAAGGCGGAAACGTCGCCCTCCGCTTCGTGCGCTCCGATCCAAAGACGCGCGTCGCGGCGATGAAGCTGTTCGGAGCCGTTCGGGATCAGTGGGCGCGCGCCTGCGAGGCGTCGCACCCGCCGGTCTGCTGTGTGGGCGGAGTGGACCTCGACCCGGCGCCGCCGCGGCTGAGCGCGCTGCAGCGGCGGCACGGTCAGAACTGAAGCAGGCAAGCAGTCCCCCGACAAGGGGACCATGCGACCTGAGCAGCGGGCTGCTATCGCCCCTGGTGGCTTCAGGACCCCGATCGAACTGGGGAACGCGATGTGCAATCACAACAATCCGCATTTCAGAGATCGTTTACGGATTTTTCTAATGCGGGCTGTTACGTACCGGGCCGCTTTGATGGTATTCCAACATCAGAAGGGGGCGAGAGTCCCCCGGGGGACAACAACTTGATCAACATCTTCGCGATCCGGCCTTCTGCCGGCCGGCCGACTGCGACCGCGTGACGATCCTCTTCGTGACCATCGCCCTTATCGGCTTGGCCGCCGCGTGGTTCGTGCAGAACCCCCTGCGCGAGCGCGCGCGCAAAATGTGCAGCGAACAGCAGATCTCGGCCGCCGGCCCGCAGTTTTTGCGCCTCCTGGTCCAGCTCCTCCAGAATCAAAGCGCCCATCGGGCGGGCGTGATTGGCCTTCACCTCCTCCTCTGGACTGCCGCTTTCCAACTGGCGCTGGTGCTGCGCTTCGACGGCGCGGTGCCGCCCGCGATCGCGGACGCCTGCAAGATCACGCTGCTCAGCCTCATCGCCTTTCGGCTGGCGCTGTTCGGCTATCTCAAGCTCTTCGCCGGGCTCTGGCGTTACACCGGCCTGCCCGAGCTGCAGCGGCTCATTTTCGCCAGCACCATTGCGACGGTCCTCGCCATAGCGCTCGAGGCGATGGTGGCGCCGCACAGCACGCCGCGCTCGCTTTACGTCGGCGAATGGCTCGCCTCGGTGATCGCCGTCGGCGGCATCCGCATGCTGATCCGCTCCGTGTTCGAGCGGGAGGTCGATACCCGCGTCTACCAGGGCGAGTTCATCAGCACGAAGGGCAAACTGGCCCATGGCACATTCTGCGAGATTTGATTCGATCTTTACGACCCCAGTTCGGGGTCGCAGCTTCACGACTTCAGCCCCGGCAACGGTGAGAACCTCGCGCCGCCAGTGACCGATCCGATCTTCCACCTTCCGGGGCTCTTCTGGATGGTGCGCCTCGACGACGACCAGTTCCGGGTGAGCGACGACGGCAGGAGCGCGTCCATCCAGGTCACCAACCTGCTCGAGTTCGATCGCTTCCAGTTTCTCGGCCCCGGCAGCGTCAAGATGCATCTCACCTTCCACATCGACTACACGCGCGATCCTGGCAAGCCGACCTGGATCAAGCCGACGTCGACCGATCCGCTGAGCGCGTTCAACTGGGCGGGCGTGATGTGGAACGCGAAAGCGACGGGGACGTTCTCTGCCGCGTACGATGACGGGAAGTTCTCCGTGAGCGGGACCACGGACTCTGCGTCGACGCAGCATACGGTCGGGATCGTCTTGCCCTTCGGCCACATGGGCGTCGAAGCCAACGGGCGTTTCAGCGAACCGCCGCCGCGATGATACCTGCTTCACCGCGTTTCGCGCCCGCGGTGCGGCACCGGCCCCGCGAGGAGGAAGTTTGAGCGCAGCGGGCGTCCGATGATCTCCTCGGCCCGCGCGCCCAGCGCCAGGACCTGCCGCGGGTCGAGCCCGGTCTCGATGCCCATCTCCTCCAGCATCGGCACCAGGTCTTCGGTGCAGGTGTTGCCGGTGTGCCCGCGGTGGTACGAGGGTGAGCCCGTCTTCGGCTGGCCGCCGATGGCGCCGAGCGAGGTGTCCACGTAGCGGAAGCCGAAGGTCAGCGCGGTCAGCGTGTTGGCGACGCCCCATCCGCGCGTGTCGTGGAAGTGCACGACGATCTGGTCGCGCGGCATGCCCGCGGCGAGCGCCTCCTGGTAGAAGCGGCTCACCTGGACCGGGTTAGCCACGCCGACGGTGTCGCCGAATCCGATCAGCTCCGCGCCCAGATCCTTCCAGAACTGCCCGAGCCCGATGGCCTGCGCCGGCGCGACGTCGCCCGCGATCGGACAACCGAAGCTCGTCAGCGCCCAGCCGAACACCGAGTGGCCGGTGTCGAGCGCGAGCTTGGTCATCTGCTCGAGCAGTCGCTTGTTCTCGTCGTGGCCCATCTGCACGTTGGCGCGGTTGTGGGCTTCGCTCGCGGAGATCACCATCGCGATCTCGTCGACGCCGAAGCCCTCCTCCTTGCTGCGCACCGCCCGCTCGACTGCTTTCATGGTGGTGCAGATGGCGCGGTAGCGGACGCCGGCCTTCCGCGGAATGCGGCGCAGCACCTCCTCAGCGTCGCTGAACTGCGGCAGGTACTTCGGATGCGCGAAGCTGGTGGCCTCGATCTCGGTGAAGCCCGCCTCGACCATCCGCGCGATCATCTCCACCTTCTCGGCGGTGGGGACGACGCGCTCTTCGCTCTGCAGTCCGTCGCGCGCCCAGCATTCTCCCAGGACGACGCGTGGAGGCAGCGGCAGTTCATGAAAGAGCGTCATTGGTAGTGTGTAGAGGGCGGGCGCGGCGGGCGCAACGGCGATGGCGGTTGCCCTTCCACCGCGCGATCGCGAGGCGTAGGCTGGCCGGATGGGGGGATTTGCCGTCGGCGACGTCCTCGCGGGACGTTTCGAACTGGGACCGCGGCTCGGCGCCGGCGGGCTCGCCGAGGTCTACGCGGCGCAGGACCGAATCGCGCACGGCGAGGTGGCGGTCAAGATCCTCCACGAGCATCTGAGCGAGGACCGCGATCTGGCCGAGCGCTTCCGGCGGGAGATGTCGGTCACCCGCGCGCTCGATCATCCCGGCATCGTCCGCGTCTTCGACCTGCACGAGCACGGCGGCCGGCCGCTCTTCAGCATGGAGCTGCTGCGTGGGCAGACTCTCTACGAGCGCATCCTGGGCGGGCCGATGGCGGCCGGCGCCGCGCGGGAGATCGCGGTCCGGATCTGCGAGGCATTGCAGGCTGCGCACCGCGCCGGCGTCGTGCACCGCGACCTGAAGCCGCAGAATGTCTTCCTGACCGAGAGCGGCGGCGTCAAGCTGCTCGACTTTGGCTTGGCGCGCGTGGCCGGACAGTCGCGGCTCACCTCCAAGAGCGCGGTCCTCGGCACGCCCGGATACATCGCGCCGGAGCTGCTCGCGGGACAGCGCGCCGACGCGCGGGCCGACTTGTACTCGCTGGGCGCGACCTATTTCGAGATGCTCTCGGGGCGCCGGCCCTTCACCACTTCCGACCCCTACGATCAGCGCGGACCTCCGTCGGCGCTGAAGGTCGATCCGCGCGTCTCGCCCGCGGACCGGGAAATCTTGCGTAGAGCGCTCGATCACGATCCCGAGCAGCGCTTCCTCGACGCCGGCCAGATGCTGCGCGCGCTCAACGGGGATGCGGTCCCTCGTCCGCCGCCGACGCCGCCGCCGATGACCGCGGGCGACTACGACGTGCTGGTGCACAACGTGGTGCACCCGCTCGAGTTGATCGCGCGCCGGCCGGTGATCGATCGCGTGCTGGAGCGACTCGGCGCCAGCGCGCCCGCGGCCTGGAAGTGGCGCTTGCTCGGAGCGGGGCAAGCGGTCCTGGTCACGGCGGCCAGCCGGAGAACCGCGGAGACGGCGGCGGCAGTGTGCGCCGAGCATGGGCTGCCCGCTACCGTGAGGGCAGCGAACTTGCGGCCGCCCTCGGAAGAGTGGCTGGCGAAACATGGCGGGTGGCTGCTGGCGCTTCTCTGCGCTGGCGCCGGCGTGATCGCTTCCGCGTTGTTTCCCGACGCCCCGCTTTCAACGCCGGCGTGGATCGCGGCCGGCGCCGTCGCCGGATACCTCTTGTCCTGGGGCTTGAGGCCGCCCGCCAGCGCCGCGCCGCTCACCGGCCGCCCCGGCCAGGACTCGAGCAGGGCGCGGCTCGCAGACGGCATCTCGCGGCGCGCGGCGCGGCTGCAACTCGGGAAGGTGGCGATGCCCGAGGCGCAGCAGCGGCTGGTGGACGATCTGGTGAAGGCGGCCGGCGACGCCACCGTGCTGGCGAAGCAGTTCACGCTCTCGCCGCCCGAGGAGGAGACGCCGGACTCCTCCGCCGCGCTCCGCACGCTGGATCTCCTCACCGGACGCCTGCTCGAGATCGCGACCGCGCTGGACGACGCGCTCCTCGCTGCCGAGGGGCGCGAGGGCTCCGAGAGCGCGGTGGTGCGGCGCCTGCGCGAGGACGTGCAGGTGGCGCAGCATGCGCTGCCGGACTTGCGCGCGCTGCGGCCTGGCGAGGCGCCGCCGGGCGGAAGTGAGCCAGCTCCATGAGCCAGGATCCGGTCCCTACTCCTGCGATCGCTCGCCGACGTCGCCCCGAGTCCGCGCCGGTCTGCGCCCACCTGTTCGAGGTCCTCGACTGCGATGCGCCGCTTCGCCCGCCCGCGCGCCATTCCCTCCGCGGCATCGACGAAGTGGTCCTCAAGCGGAGCCAGGAACGGACCGCCGCGCGCGAGGGACGAACGCTGGTGCTGGGCATTCCCGATCGCTTCCTCTCCACCGTGCACGCGCGGCTGCGCAGGGACGGCGATCGCTTTCGCGCCGAGGACGCGGGCTCGACCAACGGCACGCTGGTCAACGGCGACCCGGCCGGCGAGGCGCCGCTCGGCGATTGCGACGACCTCGAGCTGGGCCACACGCTCCTTCTCTTCCGACAAAGTGTTCGCGAGGCGGAAGGTGCTCCAGACCTCGACGCGCGAGACCTGCGCCCTCCCGCGCCGGCGCTGGCGACGCTGGTGGCGCAGCTCGAGGTGGAGTTTGCCCGGCTGCCCGCCATCGCGCGCTCGGCGGTGCCGGTGGTGATCGGCGGCGAGACCGGCACCGGCAAGGAGCTCGTCGCGCGCGCCGTCCACCAGCTCTCGGGCCGCGCCGGACAATTCATCGCGGTGAACTGCGGCGCCATCGCCGAGACGCTGCTCGAGAGCCTGCTCTTCGGCCACCGCAAGGGCGCGTTCTCCGGCGCCACCGAGAGCCGCCCGGGGCTGGTGCGCGCCGCCGACGGAGGCACACTGTTCCTCGACGAGATCGCCGATCTTCCTGCCAGCTCGCAGGCCGCGCTGCTGCGGGTCCTGCAAGAGCGCGAGGTCCTCGCCGTCGGCGAAACCAATCCGGTCAAGGTGGACGTGCACATCGTCGCGGCCACTCACCAAGACCTCGAGGCCGCAGTCGCCGCCAGCCGCTTCCGGGCGGATCTGCTGGCGCGCATCTCCGGCTTCACCGTGAAGGTTCCTCCCTTGCGCTGGCGCCGGGAGGATCTCGGGCTCCTGCTCGCCGCGCTCCTGCTTCGCCTCGCGCCTGAGCGCGCGGCGGCGGTCAGCTTCACTCCCGAGGCGGGAAGAGCACTCTTGCGGCATCGCTGGCCGCTCAACGTCCGCGAGCTGGAGAAGTGCCTCGAGGCGGCGCTGGTGCTGGCAGGAAAGGAGCCCATCGACGTGGGACACCTGCCGCCGGCGGTGCAGCGCGCGGCCGAGGAGCCGTCCGCCGATCCCTCCCCCGCGCTCCTCGAGTTGCAGCCGTCGCAGGCGGCGGCGCCGTTGTCGCCGGAAGACGCCCGGCAGCGCGAGGAGCTGATCGCGCTGCTCAAGCAGCACCAGGGCAACGTGGCCGCGGTCGCCCGCGTCCTGGGCAAGGCGCGCATGCAGGTGCATCGCTGGCTCAAGCGATTCGACCTGCGCCTCGACGATTTTCGCTGACGTAACGGGTTACGTCACACTGTTACGGCCACGCGCACGGCTGCGTCTCAGAGGTAAATCCGCTGGCATCGAGAGTGCAGAAGCTCCGCCTGACGCGGAGGTTCCCAAATGCATTCGCCAGCGTGGCCCGGGCCGTTCGGCAGCCTTTTCTTCCTGCTGGTCGCGGCAGCCTCCGGATCCGCGATCGCCGAGCCGGAGCTCAGGCGCGACACCACCGGCTTCTATCCCATCTGGGAGAGCACCGGGCACGTCGAGCCCAGCGGCACCGTCCGCCTCGGCACTGCCGGCGCGCAGGTCGGCATCGGCGACGTCGCCCACGCCGGCGTCCAGCCTCTCAGGTTCATCGTCCGCTCGCCGAACGTCTACCTGAAGTTCGCGCTGCCGCGCTGGGGAGGGTGGACCTTCAGCGCGCAGCTGGCCGCCTACCGGCTGCTCGACGGCGCCAGCCGCGGGTTGTTCTCGCCGATGTACTCGTCGCGCCTCGACAACCCCGACTTCAGCGCGACGGTGGTGCCGGTCTCCCTCGCCGCCTCGGTGGAACCTTTCCGCTGGCTCGAGGTCCACCAGACGCTCACCGCTCTCGGCGTCGCCGCGCCCGGACACCTGCGCACCACCTTGACCCCCGGCTATTCAGTCGTGGCCGAGGTCAACCCGCGCGGACGCCACGGTTTCTCGTTTCACGCCACCGAAGTCGGGCTTTGGGCGCACGATATGACCATCGCCGGCGGCGCGTACCGCTATCGCAACACCTGGATGGAGCTGCGCCTCGGCTACTTCTACCGTTTCACCAAGTCGGGCGTGCAAGGGACGCCGCTCGCCGCCTTCGGGGTGCTGCTGTGAACCGCGCGGCCGCTCTCGCCATCGCTGCCCTGCTCGCCGGCTGCGACTGGGCCAACGCCACCTTCCTCAATTCCATCCCGCTCGACGGCGAGCGCACCGACGACATGTACGTCTACCTGGCGTACGACGGTCTCGCGCCGTCCACGGTCAAGGAGGCGATGGCAAGAGGCGCCTTCGCCGGCGGCGACTGGAAGAGCTCGAAGTGGATCACCGACTTCCCCGGCTCGTCCGACACCTCGTGGTCGCGTATCTTGAGAGCGGAGCGGATGAAGGGCTACGAGTACGCGTATTACGATCCCAAGCGCGATCAGCTGGTCAACGCCGGGATCCCGGGCCTGCTCAAGCACATCCTTCCGGTCTTCACCGAAGTGCTGAACTTCGAGCCGGACTACCAGCGCGCCTGGGACTACCGCTCGCACGGCTACTCACACAACTTCGAGGTCTACAGCGACACCTGGGTCTCGCTCGGCGAATCGCTCGACGACCTCTTCTTCCAGCTCGACGGGCACGCGCAGACCAGCAACGCCTTCATCGGTTACTTCATGGAGGGCGACGTGCTCGGCCACACCGGCGCCCCCGAGGACTGCACCAGGCTCCTGCTCAGGCTCGAGTCGCGCATCGAGGAGTTCAAGCAGGCGCACCCGAAGCGCAAGTTCCACTTCACCATCTTCTCCGACCACGGCTTCGACTACACACCGATGCCCGGCAGCCACTTCCTCGACTACGGCGCCGAGCTGCCCAAGGTCGGCATCACGGTGGTGGACAACCTGGCCGGCACCCAGGCGTCCGAGGGAGTGTTCGCAGTTCCCATCCTGCACGCGCGCTTGATGTACCTCGCCATCCATACGCGCAAGGACCAGGTCGCGGAAGTGGGGCTGCGCGCCTCGCAGCTGCCCTCGGTAGATTTCTCCGTCGGGCGCCTGGGGCCGTCCCGCTATGCCATCTGGTCCGACGGCCAGCTCTCGGGAACCTTCGATTACTCGGATGGCGCCTATGGATTGAACGGAGACTTCTCGCGGTTCGGCGTGCCGGCAGGCGTCAGCAGCATCTCCGACCAGGCGCTCTTCGACCTGACCAGGGACGGAGAATATCCCGACCTGTTCTACCGGACCCGCACCGCGCTCTCGGACCTGGCCGCGGAATATCCCTGCGACGTGCTCACCTCGAACAAGAGCGGGTGGCAATCGCGCGGGTGGATTCCGCCGCCCGACGCGGATGCAATGCTCAACTCAGGCGCGCACGGCGGCGCGCACATGAAGGGGATCGGAGCGATCTTGACCGAGGAGCGCGAGTTGCCCGCCGCAGTGCGCGCCGACGCTTTCCTCGACCTCTTTCCGCGCGCGGCGCAGCACCTGCGCGATCGCGGGCTGAAGCTGCGGCCCACCGATCCCGACGCCGACCGTCCGTCGCGATAGGGTTCCGCCATGTGCGCGCTGCCCCTGCTCTTGATCGCAGTTGCCGTCCCGCAAGCGAACGTCGTCTTCGTCACCTGGGACGGCGTGCGGCGCGAGGACTTCCTCGAGGCAGATCGGCTGCCGCGCTTCTGGAAGACGCTGTCCGCCGGCAGCCTGATCCTCGGCGGACGGTCGGGGCCAGGCATGGAAGTAGCGGACCGCCGCATGCTGAGCCTGCCGGCGTACCAGTCGATCTTCGTCGGCGCAGTGACCGACTGCAGCAGCAACGGTTGCGGCCGCGTGCGCGAGGAGACCTTTCCCGAGCGACTGCTCCGCGAGCTGGCGCTGCCGCGCTCGAGCGTCGCCGTGTTCGCGTCGTGGTCGCACCTCGCAGACGCTGTCGAGCACGTCACGGGGACGCTGACCGTGGACGCCGGCCCGCACGGTTTTTGGCCCTGGAACGACACGCGCCGCGACGCGGAGACGGTGGAGCGCGCGCTGCGGTACCTGCGCGAACAGCGGCCGCGATTTCTCTATCTCGCGCTCGGGGAAGCGGACGACCAGGCGCACAGCGGCGATCTCGAGCGCTACCGGGCGACGCTGCTCGACTACGATCGATGGCTCGAAGCGCTGGTGCGTTCGCTCGCGTCGCTGGGCGAGTACGGAGAGCTCACCACCGTGATCGTCACAACCGATCACGGCCGCGACGCGGGCGCAGGCTGGACCCGCCACAGCAGCGGCGACGCGCACGCCGGCTCGATCTGGCTCATCGCTCTCGGGCCCGGCGTCAAGCCAGGCAACGCGATGCTGCCCGCGACGCACCTCCATCTCCGGCCGACGATCGAAGCGCTCTTCGGTCTCTGCCCGGCTCACGCGACCATCGGAGAGATCGCCGCGCCCGCCTGCGGCGACCGAGGCGCGGTGCCGGTCAGTCAATAGCGACCGCTGGTGCGATCACCGCCAACTCGTTGCGCGCCGCCCGCAGGGCCGTGTACTTGTAGTCCAGGCCAACACGCCGCACGCCTGAAGGCTGAGACCGTGATTTTGCAGCCACCAGACCAGCGCGACCCTCTCTCCGGCCGGACCCTCGGCGAATTCGTCCTGCGCGAGCCGATCGGCGAAGGTGGTCACGGCGTCGTCTGGCGAGCTGAGCAGCGGCACCTGCAGCGCGAGGTGGTGGTCAAGGTGCTGCGCGCGCGCGGAGACGGCCTGCGGCTGCCGCAGCGCGAGGCTCTCCTGGGCGTGCGCATCGATCATCCCTACGCTGCGCACGTCTACGGCGCCGGCGTTGAGCCCGACGGCCTGGTTTGGATCGCGATGGAGCGGGTGCAGGGCAGGGATCTGTCGGCGTGGCTGCAGGAGGGACCGATGCCGCTTGCGCAGTTCGTGCCGCTCTTCGAGCGGATCTGCGAGGTGGTGCAGGCCGCTCACGAGCGCGGGCTCGTGCATCGCGACTTGAAGCCCGCCAACGTGATGGTGCTCGAGCGCTCGGGCCAGCTGTTGCCCAAGTTGCTTGATTTCGGCATCGCGCGCGCTCTCGACGAGATCGAAGCTGCTTCTCCCGGAACAACGCTGACGGACGACGCCGGCCGCCTCTTCGGCACCACGCAGCCGCTGGTGAGGGACTGGGAAGGCGGGAGGGCGGATCTCGAGCAAGCAGTCCGCCTCAACCCGAATGACCCTCAGGTCCAGCAATACTACGCTGCCCCGCTCGTCTCGCTCGGCCGGTTTCCAGAGGCACTCGCGGCCCAGCGGAGGTCCACCGAGCTCGACCCCCTGCGAGGAAATGGGTGGCAGCTGCTCGGCTACTGGTCCCTGACCGCCGGGGAGCCGGGTCCCGGACGCAGCGCGCTGGAGCGGGCGCGACAGGTCAACCCCGAGTCGGATGCCTTGCCCGGCAGGATCTTCGAGTCTCTTCTCTGGACAGGCAAGCCCGCCGAGGCCCTGGCGGCGCTGAAGAACGCGCGCCAGCCTTGTCTGTACTGCGTCGCGGCGGCCGAGCACGATCTGGGCCATGACCTTGCCTCGTAGCGCGCGCTCGACGAGCTGATTGCGCGCTCCGGAACGACCGAGGCCTACCGCATCGCGACTGTGTACGCCTGGCGCGGCGAGAGCGACCGCGCTTTCGAGTGGCTGGAGCGGGCCCTGACCCAGTAGGACATCCGCGGCTTGGCGTACGTCAAGGTCGACCCCTATCTGCGCCGCCTGCACGGCGACCCTCGCTTCGCGGCGGTCGTGAAGAAGATGAACCTGCCCTTCCCCTGAGTGGGCGCTTGCGTCCGGCTCCTGCCTCGGGGCAGATCATGGCGATGCGAACGCGGCTTTTGCGGAGCCCCCTGGGCATGACGGTGCTCGTGGGCTTGGGGGTCGCCCTGCGGGTTTGGGCGTTCGTGGGCTCCTCTTCGCTTGGGCTGGACGAGATCCTCCTCTCGCGGAACATACTCGGGCTCCCGATGCGCCAGCTCCTGCTCGAGCCGCTTCGGCTCGACCAGGTGGCGCCGCGCGCCTTTCTGTTCGTCGAAAAGCTGGTGGTCCTGGCGCTCGGGCCCGGCGAGCATGCGCTGCGGCTCTTCCCGTTCGTCGTGGGCGTCGCCGCGCTCTTCCTCTTTCGCCGACTCGCGCTGCGTTCGCTCGACGACCTGGCCGCGCCCTTCGCGCTGGCGCTGTTTGCCGTGGGCGTGCCGCTCATCCGCTACAGCGCGGAGGTCAAGCAGTACGAGACCGACGCGGCCGCGTCCATCCTGGTGATGCTCCTCGCGCTCGAGCTGCGCGCACGCGAGACCTCCGTCCGCCAAAGGGTCGCGTTCGGCCTGGCGGGCGCCGTCCTCGTCTGGTTTTCGCAGCCGTCGGTGGTGCTGATGGGAGGGATCGGGCTCGCCTTCGCGGTGGGCTGGCTCCGTTCGCGCGACCGCCGGCTGCAGGGCGCGCTCCTGGTGACTTTGCCCTTGTGGGCTGCCGCGTGCGAGGCCGCGATCATCGCCGGCCGCAACAGCATGTCCCCTTCGACCAAGGCGTTCATGGACGCCTTCTGGGGGCAGGGGTTCATGCCCCGGGAGCCGGGCGCGGCCCTCCGATGGTTCCCGGACCGCGGGATGTCCCTGTTCGGCGATCCCACGCTGCTGCGCTACCCGCTCCCCGCGCTCTTTCTCGCGCTCGCGGTGGCGGGCATCGTCGCCCTCTTTCGCGAGCGGCGGGAGGTCGCGGGGATCCTGGCCGGCCCGCTGCTCCTCGCGCTCGCGGCCGGAGTCGCGCGCCAATATCCTTTCCACGGCCGCGTCGCGATGTACCTGGTGCCGGTGGTGCTCCTCGCGGTCGCCGCCGGCACGCAATGGCTTGCGCGACAGGCGGCGCGGCTCCACCCCGCGCTCGGCGCCGCGGCCTTCGCTGCGATCCTCTCCTTGCCCGCCTCCGCTCTGTTCCAGTCCAAGCCGCCCTATATCGTCGAGCATACCGAGGCGCTGCTCTCCCATCTGCAGCAGCACCGTCAGCCCGGCGACCAGATCTACGTGTTCCCGCTGCAGCGGATTGGCCTGCTTTACTATGGCGAGCGCTTCGGCCTTTCGCCGGCCGATTGGACCACCGGCGTCTGCAATCCCAGCGATACCCGCGCCTATGTGCGCGATCTCGATCGCTATCGCGGCGTGCGGCGGCTCTGGGTCTATACCGCCGCGGCCCGGCCGTTCCGGACCGCCTCGGCCGCCGTCCAGGGCTACCTGGGCACCATCGGGAGCCGGCGCGATTCCCTCGAACTCCCCTCGCTGATCTTCGGCTCCAGCCGCCTCGAGCTCTACGACCTGAGCGACCCCGTCCTGCTGGCGAGGGCCAATGCGGACACCTTTCCAGTAGCGCCGATGCCGACCGATCCGCGGCCGGGCTGCCGCCCCTGGACGTCGCCGTCGCCCGGCGACAACTTTCGCTGACCGCCCGGCGCGCTGCTGCTGCACCTGGCCGAGTTCAGCAAGCGCGATCAGAAATGGCTCTTCGCGGTCGACAACAGCGCAGCCGGAAATCCTGCCTGAGCCCCAGCGCGGCGCTGCTTTCCGTTCGCCAAGTGGCTCAACTCCTGGGCATCCGCACCGCATCGTGTATAGCCTCTGCGAACGCGGCGAGCTTGCGCACGCACGTGTCAGTCACTCGATCCGGATCGCAAACGACGACCTGGTCGCTTGCGTAGAGCTGCGAACAGGTCGCTGATTACGAGCTGACTTGATATCCTCTCGGTGATCAAGCCAGGATGCACCACGAGTCTGAGAGCCTACGTTCTCGCCGCTGCCCTCCTCACTGCGGGGTGCTGGTCGCCTAGCGACGAGACGCTGTTCAGTCGGTTTCACGTTGTACGTCCTCAACTGGAAGAGGCACTTCGCTTGGTGCCCGCGCAAGTCCCATTCGTGCGCGTCGCACGCTCCTGGTCGCAGCCCGAGATCCCGAAAGAGCAGCTGGCTCAGATTCGTTTGCTGCTTGAACGTGCTGGCATCGATGAGGGGCTCGCGATCCGGGACGGCGTTTCGCTGTTCCTCGTCGACACCCACGGCATGGCTGCTCGCGGATGGGCGAAGGGGTACGCCTATCTGCCCGACGCACCTCCCGCCGCCTCGCTCCGCGCGTTGCTCGATAACCCGCGAGCACTGCCGCATGGGCTTTTCTTGCGGCCGATCCCCGGCGCGCAAGGATGGTACGTCTTCGTGGATCGCTGACTGGTGGCCGCGGTCACGGCCGCTCGCTTCCTGATGATATTCTGAGAAGCACGCGCCTCGGCGGCTTACGCCTCGCTGCCAATCGCTCCAGCAGTTCATTGGTGGCGGCGCGAGGTCCCTGCGCTTCGAGCGCAAGCGCCGCCACCAGCGCTACCGCACGTCGCTCGAAAGGCTTCCTCCCATTCTCCCATCGCGAGACTGTCCCGGGCGTGATGTCCAGGAGCTCGGCCAGCCGGGAGGCCTGCAGCCCAGCCGCGCGGCGCAAAAATCGAAAGCCTTGTGGGCCGACCTCGCCGCGCGCAAAGTCGGCGACGAAGGCCCTCTCGAAAGCGAGCGCCGCAGGACCAGACACGCGCGTTTGTCCACAAGCCTCGCAATGCGTGGCCGTCAGGCCGCCTGAGAACGTGCGGCCGTCCAGCACCCGCTTGAGCGTGTGCGACGCCTCCACGAGCGCCGCCTTGCCGCAATTGCCGCATCGTAGCTTCATGGCTCGTCACATCCCGCGCCCGATGCGCTTCCACGATCTGCGGCACACCACGGCGACGCTTCTCTTGCGCGCCGGCGTCGACGCGCAT
>JANXXR010000338.1 GCA_025350525.1 Deltaproteobacteria bacterium | reverse complement strand
CGATGCGGCGGGCCATGGCGATGATCTCCTCGCGGCCGCCGTAGCTGAGCGCCAGCGTCAGGACCATCTTGTCGTTGTGGGCGCTCTCGGTTCGCAGCTCTTCCAGCGGATCGCGGACCCGCGACGGCAGCTTGTCCAACTCGCCGATGGCGTGCAAGCGGATGCCGTTCTCCATGATCTCCGGCCGCTCGCGGGCGAGGTAGTCGCGCAGCAGGTCCATCAGCCCCGAGACTTCCTCCGGCGGGCGCAGCCAGTTCTGGCTGGAGAAGGCATAGAGCGTCAGCGCCATGAGATTCAGGCGGCGGGCGGCGCGGGTGACCTCGCGGACCGAGTCGCTGCCCTTGCGGTGCCCCTCGAGGCGGGGGAGCCCGCGCTGCTCCGCCCAGCGGCCGTTGCCGTCCATGATGATGCCGACGTGGCGAGGGAGCGGGCGCTCGCCCACTTCGAGCTTAAGTTGCTGCACGTCGCGCTCGGACCGAGGCACGCCCGGACCATAACAGAGGAGCAGAATTGCGGCGCGGCGCGCGGATCGGGTTACCTTAGTTGAAGGAGATCGCAAAGGAGCACGTCGACGATGCGCGGTTGGTTCGGTCCATTTCGTCTGGAGCGGCAGGTCGGGCGCGGCGGCCTCGGGGCCGTCTACCGCGCCGTCGACACGCGCTCCGGCGCCACCGTCGCGCTCAAGATGCTGCCTCCCGGGACCGACCCTTCGGCGACGCGGCGGCTGCGGCGCGAGTTCGATGCCCTGCGGCACCTGCACCATCCCAACATCGTGCGCGTGCTCGACCTGGGCGAAGAGGACGGCGTGCCCTGGCTGGAGATGGAGTTCGTCGACGGCATGGTGCTGCGCGAGTGGCTCTCGGTGGTCACCGAGCCGCAGCCGCTCGAGCCGGAACCCGAGGGCGACGCGCCCGAAGGCGTGGACCTGGACGTGCTCTTCGAGGAGCCGGACTCCGGCGCTTTGCTGGCGGTGGCGCGGGCGCGGCGGCTCAAGCTGGAGACCGGCATCGAGGCCATGCTGACCTTCGAGGAGCAGGTCGAGCAGAACCATGCGGAGCGGCTGGTGGCGCTCTGCGAGGCGCTGGCCCAGGTGGCCGACGGGCTCTCCTTCATCCACGAGCGCGGGCTTTTGCACCGCGACGTCAAGCCCTCCAACATCCTGGTGACGCCGGCGCGCAAGGCCGTGCTGGTGGACTTCGGGCTCGCCAAGCGATCGTCCGACGATCAGATCACGGACCACGGCCGCGTGGTCGGGACATACCGCTACATGTCGCCGGAGCAGGCGCGGGGCGAGACCCTCGATCGGCGCAGCGATCTCTACTCGCTGGGGGCCACGCTCTACGAACTGCTCGCGGGCCGGCCCGCCTTCGCGCACTCGAACCAGTACCAGCTGCTCGAGGCCATCGTCACCCGCGACCCGCCGGAGCTGACGCGCATCAACCCTGGCGCTCCCGAGCCGCTGGTGCACCTCGCCGGGCGGCTGTTGGCGAAGCACCCGGCCGATCGGCCCGAGCACGCCAACGAGGTGAGCCTGCTGCTCCGCGCGGTGGGCCGCGGCGTGGCCGGCTTCTCGCAGCCGGTGTTCGTGCGGCCACCGCGGGAGGAAAGACGCTGAGGGCGGTTCCGGCGCGTGTTGAACCCGCCTCGTTCTCGATGATGGCCCTGCGGCCGCGCCGCTCCTGATCCGCGCGGCTGACACGCGCTCGCTCGCGGTGACGAGGGCGCCGCCTTGGAACCGCGGAGCCCCTGTGCCCCGCCCTGCCCGGCAGCGAGCCGGGGCCAAGCCTCGCGGCAAGTCGACGCTGCGGCCGTCGCCAGCAGAGAGGGCTTCGACCTGCGCGAGGAGGAAGAGCCGCGGCACCCGCTCCGCCGCCGAGAGCCTGGAGAGGCTGCCGGCTCCGGTCGAGGCCAACGGCGGCCCGTTGTCGGAGCGCATCGCCTTCGGTAAGCCACATTCCTGAAACGCCAAGTCGAGGACTTTCCACGTTGGCGCCGATCGGGTCGAGCATCGGCTCGGCGCGCAGCAGAGAGCGAGTGTCGGCCTCGAGCCGATGCACCAGGTGTCGTTCGGCGCCACGATGCTCGCAATCGGTTGCGTTCTAGCCGGCGCGCGCGAGCGCGTCTTTCGACCGGCGGCAGTGCGCGGCGCCGCAGCCGCAGGATGTTGCCGATGGTGGTGGTGCTCGGCTACTCGATGCCGGGGCACGGCGCGAGCCGGCCGATCCGGCATGCGTGGGGGCGGCCCGTTGTCGAAGCGCATTGCCTTCGGCAAGCTCGCGGCATGAGCTTGCGTGCCTGCACGATCCAGTCCTTCACTTCCGGCCCGACCGCCTGAGGATTTGAGACTGGCCGCCGCGACTTCTCCTTGACCGCCCGCAGGTCGTGGCTCGCATCGCGGAAGCGCTTCACCCACGCATACCCGGTCGGCCGGCTCACACCCTGCTTGCGGCACAGCTCGCTCATCTCCACGGCGCCGCCCTGCGCCTCGTTCCAGCGCCGCTCCCACTCCAGCACGAAGCTCACACGCTCCTTCATCGCGTCCGTCGCTTTCCAGGGCATCGCT